>JBGCES010000646.1:0-11623 GCA_045106545.1 Saprospiraceae bacterium | reverse complement strand
ACGTTGACGAAGACGGAATTTGCGATGATGTTGACGATTGTGTTGGCGAATTGGATGCATTAGGCGAGAGTAACGGCGAGTGGGAAACGGACGTTGACGAAGATGGACTACGTGACGACGATGATTGTACCGAAAATGATGCTTATAATACTGATTGTCAATGTGTTGGAACATTGATCGACGTAGATGACGATGGTATTTGTGACAATGATGACGACTGTATCGGCGAATTAGATGCATTGGGCGAATGTAACGGCGGCTGTGAAGCGGACGTTGACGAAGACGGTATTTGCGATGACGTTGATGATTGTATTGGCGAATTGGATGCCTTAGGTGTATGCGAAGGCGACTGTGAAGCGGATGTTGACGAAGACGGTATTTGCGATGACGTTGATGATTGTGTTGGCGAATTAGATGCATTGGGTGTATGCGACGGTGATTGTGAAGCAGACGTTGACGAAGATGGTATTTGCGATGATATTGACGATTGTATCGGGGACTTAGATGCCTTAGGCGAATGCGACGGCGACTGTGAAGCAGACGTTGATGAAGATGGTATTTGCGATGACGTTGACGACTGTGTTGGCGAATTGGATGCTTTAGGCGAATGTAACGGCGACTGTGAAGCAGACGTTGATGAAGACGGTATTTGCGATGATGTTGACGATTGTGTTGGCGAATTGGATGCATTGGGCGAATGCGACGGTGACTGTGAAGCGGACGTTGACGAAGACGGCATTTGTGATGATATTGACGATTGTGTTGGCGAATTGGATGCATTGGGCGAATGCGACGGTGACTGTGAAGCAGACGTTGACGAAGACGGAATTTGCGATGACGTAGATGATTGTATTGGCGAATTAGATGCAGTGGGCGTATGTAACGGCGATTGCACGGAAGATGCGGATGGCGACGGTATTTGCGACGACGTGGATAGCTGTCCAGATTTTGATAATAATCAAATTGGCGAACCTTGTGACGATGGTAATTCCAATACTACTAACGATGTATTTACCGCAAATTGTGAATGCGTTGGGACGCAAAATTCTCCTTTGGTGATTGATTGTCCCACGGATATTGAAATGACTGCTACAAGCGATAACGGCGCGATAGTAGCATTCGATTTGCCGACGGCAACTACGGGCTGCGATCAAGGTGGTGGTGGTACTGGTGGTGTAGATTGTACCAATTTAAATTTGAATAATTTCACTGAACTTGGTACGCTGAATGGTAACACTTATTTCCTCTCTAGCGGTAGTACACGTTGGAATAATGCTGTGGCAATAGCCGCTCAATTAGGCGGTCGCTTGGTTGGCGTAAGTTCAGCGGCAGAAGAAGCATTTTTAAACGCGAATGTGAATACTTATATCCATGTCGGCATTAGTGACTCAGCGGTAGAAGGTACTTTTAAAACGACTAGTGGTGGAACAATTAGTGCCGGAACGATCAACGCGCGACAGAGTCCGTTTTTTACCAATACCGAAAGCCGCGACTACGTCGTACGCGAGTCGTGGAGTGGCAATGGCGGCTGGGAATTAGTCGGTTTTTGGACGCGTAAAAAATTCGTAGTTGTCCTCCCTTGTGGTGGTGATTCTAATGGCGGTGGTGGCGGTATAGAGCTGACACAAACGAGCGGTTTGTCGAGTGGTGCGACTTTCCCCATTGGGATTTCTGATGTGACTTTTAGCGCAGCCGATGATTGTGGAAATTTGACAACTTGTACCTTTCAAGTCAGTGTACTTCCACGCGAAATTTGCGATGGAATCGACAACAATGGCAACGGACAAATTGACGAAGGACTCACCGATACGGACAATGACGGCATTTGTGATGACATCGATCCTTGCCCTACTTCACCTGATAATGAGGATGGAAATGGTAATGGAAAACCCGATGGCTGCGAAGTGGCAGAACAAGGTTCGATTAGTGGACGTGCTTTTAATGACTTGAATAACAATGGTTTACAAGACGCGGGCGAAGGTGGAATCGGAAATATTTTTGTTTCCCTTTCTACTGGTTCAGGGTTTTTCCAAGACTATCGTTTTACCGATGCTAATGGTAATTATCGCTTCCCAGATTTGGCGGCAGGTACTTATCGTATCAAAATTGCGAATCCTGGCAATGGCTTTAATGGCGTTACTCAAAATGTAGGGAATGATGATAATATTGATAGCGATGTTAATAATTTGGGTCGTTCGGGATTACTAGAATTAGCGGAAGGGCAAAGTCTAGATATTGATGGCGGTTTTCATAAACCGACTGAACCTGTGGGCGACGACTATTGTATTCCAGAAAACAACCGCCCGTGGACGCAGTGGATTAGCAACGTTACTTTTGGCGACATCAATAATAACTCCGGTAAAAATGGCTACGGCGCATTCCTTGGTCAACAAACGACCTTGCAGGGCAAACGTGGTTACCCGATTAGCGTACGAGCGGGCTTCAGTTATTACCATTACAAAGTGAAAATCAGCGCGTGGATTGATTATAATCAAAATGGCACTTTTGAAAACGATGAACGCGTTTTCAGTCGTACAATTTTGCGCGAAGCAAGCCTAGATGGACAAACGAATAGTGCGCCCGTGACGGGTGAAATCACGATTCCTGCCGCTGCCGTAGCGGGTGCAACGCGGATGCGTGTCGCTTTACAGCGCGATGACGCACCAAATTCTTGTGCAAGTGGAATCAATGGCGAAGTAGAAGACTACACCGTCATCATTTCAGATGGTGTTGGTGGTAATTTACTTACCATCGCCGATCAATTTCACTTCGTGGCTTACCAAAAAGAACAAGCCGTAAAAATGCAGTGGGGAACAAATACGGGTAATAAAAATGACTATTTTGTTATCCAGCGTTCAACAAACGGAAATGATTTTGAAGATTTACAAACAATTGATAATCAACACGTTGACGAGAAAGTACATTTCTATAGTGCGTTAGACGAATCTCCCGTTTATGGTGATAACTACTATCGCTTGATTCAGTATTTTACGGATGGAACGCAGCGGATCAGTGAAATACAACAGATCGAATTTAAAGTAAATTTAAATGCCATTTCCGTTTATCCAAATCCAGCGATTAACGAAATAAATCTAAGTTTGGGACACCTTGTCGGTCAAAAAGGACAAGTTCAAATTGTGAATATTTACGGTGAAATTTTACATGAACAACCAGTCGATCAATTTGAAAGAACGCAAACCTTATCCGTACAACAATTACAAAATGGCTTGTATCAGGTCTTCGTGATTCCGGAGCGTGGGAAGGTGCAGGCGGTGAAAGTTGTGGTGGGGCGGATGTATTAAAAATTTATTCAAGGTTAAAGTAGTATCGGTCGAGGTGTTTTACAAAGCGCCTCGACCGTTTTTTTGTTGGTATCTCTTCAACAAAAAAGAAATAAGTCCACATTTCAAGCTATTATTTTACTTCACTGAAATTAACAAAAAATTCCTACCTTCACTTTCCATTGTAATGATTTAAAAAAAAGAATTTGCTTTCTTTTTTATTAAATCAATCGAAAACAGTTACGAAAAACACCTACACATGAATCTCTCCACCCTTGACTGGGGCATTATCGCTTCCTTTTTTGTCATTTCTCTTATCATCGGAATTGTCGTTTCACGACAAGCGAGTAAAAGTTCTGCGGAATTCTTTCTGTCTGGGCGGAATATGCCTTGGTGGTTGCTCGGTGTGAGTATGGTAGCAACGACTTTCTCGGCGGATACGCCCAACTTAGTGACGGATATTGTACGTAAGAACGGCGTGGCAGGTAACTGGGTTTGGTGGGCGTTTTTGCTGACGGGGATGTTGACGGTTTTTGTGTATGCAAAGCTGTGGCGAAGGTCGGAAGTGCTGACCGATTTGGAGTTTTATGAATTGCGGTATAGTGGAAAAATGGCGGCGGTATTGCGCGGATTTCGGGCGATATATCTCGGTGTATTTTTCAACATTATGATTATGGCGACCGTCTGTTTGGCGGCAATCAAGATCGGTGGGATTATGCTCGGTTTGACGCCGGAGCAAGTCTTATTGTATGCAGGAACCGTAACCGTGATTTATTCCGTTTTAGGTGGATTACGTGGGGTGATTTTTACGGATTTTTTCCAATTTGGTATTGCGATGGTCGGCTCGATCTGGGCGACTTACGTGATTGTAAATATTCCCGAAGTAGGTGGTTTAACTAACCTAATTGCGCATGAAAATGTAGCGGGTAAAATCAATTTATTGCCCGATTTTTCTGATTCTAGCCAATTGATTCCGCTATTAATTATTCCATTGGCAGTGCAGTGGTGGAGTGTTTGGTATCCAGGCGCAGAACCAGGTGGAGGTGGTTATATTGCCCAACGGATGTTAGCCGCAAAGGACGAAGAAAACGCGATGGGAGCAACCTTATTTTTCAATATTGCACATTATGCTTTGCGTCCGTGGCCGTGGATTTTAATTGCCTTAGCTTCGTTGGTGGTCTTTCCTGATTTGGCGAGTATTCAGACTGCATTTCCAGATATTCCTGCGGATAAAGTGAACGATGATTTAGCTTATCCTGCGATGTTGACTTATTTACCATCGGGTCTATTAGGTTTGGTTTTAGCCTCCTTGATCGCTGCATTTATGTCCACGATTTCTACTCATTTAAATTGGGGTTCATCGTACGTAACGCATGATTTTTATCGTCGATTTATGCGTCCTGAGGCGAGTGAAAAAGAGTTGGTGATGGTGGGGCGTATTTCTACAGTATTGATGATGATTATTGCGGCAGTCTTTGCGTTACAGTTATCGAATGCGCTGCAAGCCTTTAATATTTTATTACAAATTGGTGCTGGAACTGGCTTACTATTTATCCTCCGTTGGTTCTGGTGGCGGATCAATGCTTACAGCGAATTAACAGCGATGGTGGTGAGTTTTCTAATTGCAATCTATTTAGAAATTATTCACGTCAATTACTTAGGTTTAGATCCAATTGCTGATGAAAATAAATTATTGATTGGGGTATTTTTAACCACTTTTGCTTGGGTGGCAGTGACTTTAATGACACCACCATCTGACCACAAAACGCTAGTTAATTTTTATAATAAAATTCGTCCCGCGAAGATGGGATGGTTACCCGTTTTGGATAGAGCAGTACAGAATAACGAAATTAGTATTGCTGTATTTCATACGGGACAATATCCCCGTAAGATTCTTGGCTTTTTAGCGGGTTGTTTTTCTGTTTATTCCACTTTATTTGCCACTGGGTTTTGGATTTATGGTAATACTCAACCCGCGATGATCTGTACCGTTGTGGCGATTTTGTCTAGTTTCTCCTTGTTCACTATTTGGCGGTCGCTGCGAGAAACAGACTAGGAAAACATCAGGTAAGTTTTCGTTGTTGAATAGTTGATGAGTACAAATAGACTACAGATTAAAAGCTTTATGCTGACTGCATTTTCAATCTGGTGCACGCTTTGCGTTTTATTTACATTACTACCGTTCATACCGAGTAATCACTATCTGGTGCGCGGTTGGGATTTTCCGATTCTACAATTAGCGGGATTGACTTTGCTGGGATTAATCGGATTAGTGATTAGTTTTTCTAATGCAACGAATTGGCAATGGCTATTATTAATTGCTACGCTTGCGGCATTTATCTATCATTGTACCATCATCTTTCCTTATACTTTTTTAGCTACCGCACAGGTTAAAAAGACAGTTAAATTTGATCAAGGGCGGTCGCTCAAATTGCTCTCTTCTAATGTGCTGATGGATAATCGGGAAACGGATAAATTGAAACAACAAATCAGCAAAGAAAACCCCGATGTCGTTTTAATATTAGAACCAGATAGCTGGTGGCAAGAACAGTTTCGCTACTTGGAAAAGGACTATCCGTACGGACTACAAATTCCTTTAGATAATTTTTATGGGATGATGTTATACTCGCGATTCCCATTAGAAAATACGCAAGCACATTATCTTATTGAAGACGATATTCCCTCTATTTTTACTGATGTCGTTCTCCCTTCAGGGGAAAGAGTTAAACTCTACTGCGTACATCCTAAACCGCCTAGTCCTACCGAAAACGAGGAATCAACTGAACGCGATGCAGAGTTATTATTAGTAGCAAAAATTGCTAAAGAAGAAACGCAACCTAGCATTGCTATGGGAGATTTAAATGACGTGGCGTGGTCACAAACAACGCGCTTATTTCAAAAGATAAGTGGAATGCTCGATCCGCGGATTGGTCGTCGTCCGTACGCTACTTTTCATGCTGGTTATCCGATATTTCGTTGGCCACTCGACCACTTTTTCCATTCCCAAGATTTTCAGTTAGTTACCATTAAGCGCTTACCAAATATTGAGTCGGATCACTTCCCAATTTTCATTCATTTAGCATTAACCAAAATGGCTGAACCATTACACGATCCACCTCAAGCGACTGCCAAAGAAGAAAAAGAGGCGACCGAAAAAATCATTGAAGGCATGGAAAAGGCGGAGCAATGATTAAAATTTCAACTGTCCCTGCTTATCCCACAATCCCCAATACGCGCCGACATCGCCTTCATCACCTACCTTCCACGATTCGTCAAAAGAAGTAAAGTAAAACAGTTCAATATCCTCTTCTTGTGACCACTTTTGGGCGTTGATAAAATACTTCATCGTATTTTCATCCGAAGGATGTGCGTCTTTGAGACTTGTGCCGAAATTGGGCCAGCCCGTTTCTGTGATAATCACTTTTTTTCCTTTTCCAGCTGCTACTGCTTGCTGGTACATTTGCTGCATATACAACAGTGAGTAATCTAAATGACACCCTTCCCAGAAAGGGTAGCAGTTAGCTAAAATAACGTCACAAGCATCGGCAACATCGGGGTGATCGCGAAATTCATAATAGGCATCTACGTAGCCAACTTGAGCATCGGGGAGTGCAGTTTTTACTTGCTGAATATAGTTTAACAATTCCGTCTTCGTTAAATCACCCCGATATAAAACTTCGTTACCTACAGCGGCAATATCTACGTAGCCCGCTTTCGCTAAATCAATTAAGCCTGCAATCTCTTTTTCGTTCAATTCCTGATCCGTTCCTAACCACGCCCCAACGAGCGTTTTTAAACCAAATTCCTGTGCTACCTGCGGAATCAATTCATTGCCTTCAATACACGAAAAGGAGCGTACCCATTTCGTGTAAGGCGCGATGATTTCCATGCGGCGTCTAATCTGATCTTTCGTTAAAATCGTGCCTGGTTCTTGTCCTTCTTCGTAAGCGCTATAGCACAATCCGTGCATGCCATTTTGCAGCGTTTGGTTGTACAAACTACGTAGCTCTGCCGTATTTTTATTGCTATAATCAACGCCTCGAAGCGAGAATTGCCTTCCTTTTCTAAATGACATATTTTAATAGTTGGTTTACTTGATAATTTTTTGTGGTAATAAATGTTCAGTTAAACAGTTCAACAAAGTTGTCTTACAACTCTCCTCTACGTTCGACTAAAATGTCTTTAATTTCCTTGGCGCGATCTTCCGATAAATCATAATTCCACATCACCCATACTGCCAGCGCCGCAGTGGCTGAGGGTACAATAATATCCGCTACTCTCAGGTTATTCATCGTTTCAAGAGATTGCTCTGCTACGTTAGGATCAAAACCAACGATACTTAAAATCACGCCACCTAAAACTAGTGCGATGGACTGACCTATTTTTACCATCAACCAATAGATAGCCCCGAACGTCCCTTCTTTTCTAGGCATGCCATTTTCTAATTCATCTAGATCACAAACATCGGCAGTCATGGACATCATCAAGGTAAATAATCCGCCCATTCCAAATGCGAATAAGGGGATGGGTAAGAATATCAACCACGGTACTTCTGTACCAGGAGCGATACTAAACCAAGACATACCGACACTTTCTAAGATGGGATTTAACCAAGCGAAAAGCGAGTTGACGCCAGCATTCATGCTTTGGCCAAGCCCTGTTTGATTAAATGACGCATTGAGCGCAATATCAAATCCCCACCATTTTAGGACATAACCGATAATAGAAAGTACCGTCGAAATGATAAAAGCTTTTTTCTTTCCCCATTTATTCGCCATCCACGAAATGATCGGAATAACGATAAATGCAGTGATCATGGCATTGATGGTATTAAACCATGCGGGCCAAGTACCTGCCATTTCGTAACTACCATTGTACATGTAAAATACGATAATAAATACGCCAAATGCAGCGACTAGTTGAAAGCCGTTGAAAACCAAAAATGTCGCACCACATAGCTTCATGAAGGGCTTGTTCTTGGAAACTTCGACGATGCCAGCATACAAATCTTTTAAATTTTCTCCCAGCGTTTTAAAAGTGATCTTCTTGCGATTGGCCATGTTGGAAGCATCAATACCTTTACAGAATAAGGCAGGTAATATTCCGAAAATAATACACATCACCCCGACAATCAATGCCATCGTTCGTACCCCTTCCGTCTGAGTATTGAAGGTGTTAGTATCTGGAATAATCACGTATAACCACGGCACAATCATCCACGCAATCTGTCCCATTGTATTGGAAAACGCCATCAAGCGCGTACGCTCGTTATAATCCGAGGTCATTTCATAACCCAGACCGACCAAAGGCGTAGCAAACATGGTGTTACCAATTAGGAACAGCAATTGCAGGATCATGACGTGCCAAATAATGTAGGATTGGGAAGCATCATCATCAATCTGCCACATCAAAAAGAATAGGATACCACTAATAATCGCACCTACAAAAATATAAGGTCGTCGCCGTCCCCATCTTGATGTTGTATTATCAGAAATAAAACCCATAATTGGGTCGGTAATGGAGTCAAAAATTCTTGGTAAACCTCCTAAAAGCCCTGCCCATAACGGGTCAACGCCCCAAGCAGTGAGCAAAAAGAATTGAATGAATACCCCCAGTGTTCCAGGCAAGATATTCAAAATGAAGTGACCTGCTCCAAAGGCAGCTTTTTGTCCTACGGGGACTTTATCTTTTGATAGCATTTTTGCCTGACTCATAATAATTGAATTTTAGGTGTTGGTTTATTGGGTGTTAAGTAAAAAGACATTAAAAGTAAAATTCAACAATTTCTTCTGTGTTAAACGATTAACCTAAAAAGACTAAGCACTTACTCGGCGGGATGCAGTTATTGTACTGTTTGAGCGGAGCGAGTTTACAATACTAGAATTTTTGGTTACTTTTTTTCAATGAAAAAAGTAACAATACTCTAGCAGTTGTCTGAATGCTATTGTTTTTCAATGAAAAGCTTTACAAGAGGAATTACTGATTATTTACTCGTTAAAGGTTGCTCAACCATCACCGTCTGAATCGCCTGCCCACTAATCGAAATCGGCGTAGATTGCTCGCCCAATTGTAAATTAAATTGCTGCGTTTCCATCGTTGGATTGAAAACAACGACGGCAATTGACCCATCAGGATTTTGAGCAGCAGTTACTTGCAGATTTTCATTATTATTCTCAAAGCCAATCCGTACTGCTTCTGGTCGGATAAAACGGCTAAAGTGTGAAAGCGTGTAATAAATAGGCGTAAAGTAAACCTCATCTTGTTCTGGATCAACGATCACTGGAGCGACACACCAGTTTTTAAACCAATTCGGTCCACCTTGTCGGTCGAGTACCATATTCCAATCAATCCAACCATCTACCCAGTTGTTGAGACAACCAATAATGTCGCGAGCGTAGCGATTGACGGGCGCGTATTTAGGGTGTAAATGTTTATCTTTTTCGGGCGCCCAATCCCAACCCCAATCTGTTGCTTCTTTCGACCAGTAAAACTTATCATCTTGCCATTTTGGAACTTCAGCATCTACACAGGCTTCGGATTGGATCAAATATTTATTCGGAGCTTTTTGATGGGCATATTGTAGCGCATCGGGAAAGACTTCAAAGGTACTGGCGTACCAGTGAATGGCTGTTCCAGCAAAATACTTGGAAGAAGTCTCATCGCGGTACATTTCATCTACCCATTCATTGAGGTGTTCGCGGTTTTGGTCGTAACCTAAAATTGGAATATTACCTTTGCCATCCGCTTCCAACTTTGGACCTAAATGGTTGACCACAAAGTCTGTCATTTCCGTAGGAGAGAAGTGCATACTTTCCCAATTTTTATCATTTCCTAGCGGTTCATTTTCTACGGTAAGCCCCCAAATGTCAATGCCTTCGGCTTTATAAGCGTCAATATATTTAGAGAAAAATAACGCCCAAGTATCGTAGTATTCGGGTAGTAATTTACCACCACGCCAATCGTTATTATCTTTCATCCAAGGCGGTGCAGTCCAAGGTGAAGAGAGAATTTTAAAACCGTCTTTAGACGTACCCATGGCAGCTTTGATCATGGGTATAATATCGTCTTTGTCTTCCTCAATGGAGAAATTTTCCAACTCTTTATCACCAGCAACTGGCGCGTAAGAATAGTTACTTAGCGAGAAATCGCAGGAGTTGATGTGCGTGCGCGTTAATGAATATTTTGCCCCACTTTCACCGAAATAGGCTTCGATAACTTTAGTCCGATTTTCAGGACTCAATTGGTTCAATAAATACGCAGAAGCTTCCGTAAACGATCCACCAAACCCAGTGATGGTTTGGTATTTTTCTGCTGGTAAAAGACTGATAGCGGAAGCCTCTTCATCCGTAGCAAATTCAGTGACTTTTGTTAATTGGTTGCCATTAGCAGAGGTTTCAAAAACCTCTACGGCTAAAGGTTCTTTTTTTTGCTCACAGGCACTGGTCATCATCATAATGGTAAGGAGAAGGCAACAGATATTTAACGGATTCATACGTGAGTGTTTGTAAAAATGAATAGGGAATGGAAGGGGCAGGTGTAAATAGGGTTGACGGTAGCGTTATTAAGTGCTTTTTTAAATGTAAAATTTAAAATGTAAAACCGCAAAATGTAAAAGGTACACGTATCGATTTTGCAAGGGTATATTAAGGGAGCGATAGTTGAGTTTTTTAGAAAAAATTCAACTATCGCTCCCTTAAACAACCTTTTGCGAGGCGACGGAGTCGTTGAGCAGGATTTAGAAGCTACTTACTAATTCGTTTCCTGATACACCCGCACATAATCCACTAACATCGTCTGTGGAAAATCAGTCTGGTCAGTAGGAAAACCAACGTAATCGCCGCCTACAGCAAGATTAAGAATAATAAAAGATGGATGGTCGTACACCCATTCGCCATCCACATCGCTAGGTTCTAATCGCTGGTATAAATTATCATCTACGAAAAAGTCGATGTAATCTTCCGTCCAGTTGACAGCGAAAATGTGAAAGTTATTATCAAAACGCGCGTTTTCAAAACCAAAACTTTTGGTCACTGCATTACCACTGGAGTAACCAGGGCCATGGAGCGAACCGTGAACTAAATTGGTCTCTTGACCACGATATTCCATGATGTCAATTTCGCCACACTGCGGCCAACTCACTTCGTCAATATTTCCACCCAGCAACCAAAATGCAGGCCAAATTCCTGGACCCCACGGCATTTTAATGCGCGCTTCAAAGCGTCCGTAGGCTTGTTCAAATAGTCCTTGCGTTTTGATCCGTCCAGAAGTGAAAGCAGAACCTGCGAAGCTTTCTCGACGGGCAATAATTGCAAGATTTCCATCGCCATCTAAAGAAACATTTT
>JBGCES010000645.1:0-4572 GCA_045106545.1 Saprospiraceae bacterium | reverse complement strand
CTCAAACCGATTGTTTATTTCCTCTAATGTCTTACTGAGTGCAGCATCTGAAATTGAGTCAACAATGGTCTTTTTTTGCTCAGATTGAATTCCGTTTTGTGCCAACAAAGCTGAAACACAAAATAGACAAAGTAAAATTGAGTTGATTTTTTTCATATTCTTATTCACTTAGTTGTTCCCCAAAATGCATTTCCAATTAATTAGCCAACACTACTACAACCTCGCTGCGGCGAGCGATATTTCTATATACCATACGATTTTAGTAGGACACTGCCGGATGTGTTAGCTGAAAGCTTGATGCTCTGAAACCAGGGAACTGCGAGAGAATCGCTTCGTATTCCTCGTCCTGAAACCCTACGCTCGCCATACGTAATGCGGGAGCGAGAATCTCGGGCTGAAAAGGAACAATCTGCTGGTAGTGCCAGAACCGAGGAGGCCAGCCGACTGGCACTTCCTCAACATAAGGTCGGAGAAACTTTAACGCTCGGCGGATGCTGCGACCATCCGCTGTCTCGTAGTTCCACAAGTCCACTCCGACCCACTCGCCAAGCGTCGCTAACTCAAGGAGCCCCGTCAAATTCATTTCGGAGTAGTTAAACGACTTGGTGCGACGCAGTTCCATGGGCTGGGCTCCGTCCGGTTCTATTTGACGAGCGATACGGTTTTCTTTCACCGACTCTAGTATTTCTCGAGCTAGGTCGTGCCGCCCCAAAGCGAGTGCCATGCGCACGACTCTTACGTCGAACATAGTGCCATGATTCTGCCGCATCTGACGCTCTTCACGACCATATTCGCTATTCATAAACCAATCCAGAAAGTCCGCTATCCAAATCTCTAATGCTGCCCGATCGGCTTCATTCCAGTGAGTCGATCCATCCAATAGACCAGCCGCGTCCACGGCTTGCACTACTCCATCTGCTTCGATCATTCCAATATACCGCCCTTCGTTTCGCCCGGGTACAGCCTGAGCGTACTGTAAGTGTGGGTTCATCCGCGTCGCGGGGTCGATAAACCAAACCCGCAGGCATAGGGCTGCATGGGCAGCGTAGGACTCCTCACCCGTAAGGTAATAAGCGAGAGCGAGCGATTTCACCAGGTGTCCAATTAGTTGACCGCGCGAATAGTCCACGAAATCAGGGTTTCGGGATTCTGGATTGATCACGCCATCCTTTGGTAGGTAGGGCAGACCGTTTGACTTTGCAGGATCGGGCCAAAGGTAAGGTGCCTGGGTGTAGTAGTCATTCAGATTCCCAGTGACGGGATGCCGTTTTTTGTCGGTCACCGTAGGGGGAGTTGTTGCTAAGGCTTCCGCCGCCGCCCTTAGCAGCGTCTCGTAGGCTGGCATGAGGGAGGCCTCACCTCGGGTAATGCCCTGCTTCACGCTTGGCAAGGCTCCGCGTCTTGCTCCGAAGAAACGCGGACTCTCTTTCTTAACCGAAGCATCAACTGACTTGTCTTGTGCAAAACCCGCTTGCGGAAGAACAAATGGGCTCACCATTAAAAATAGGATTCCCAGCAGAGAGAATCGCGATCGTATTATCGTATTCATTATTTAGATTTTGATTTAATTACCGCCTCTCCTAATTCCATTAATTCACTACGCGTACCATCGGGATCGTGCACATTGAACAGCCAGCGATTACTCCGACCAATCATGGGTTCATAGCGTTCAAGATCGGGCAAGGCATTAAATAGCATATCGCGATGAGCTTCTTGAATATCATCCGTTAAATAGCACACATGATGCATGGTTCCCAATTGCTTTCGACTCAGTTTCATATCGTTGACGAGAATATACTCGACGTAGTCGCCCCTATCTCCTGGCGTCTGCATATTTACCCAAGCATCTGGGCCACCATCTTTGCGTGATCCGCGCCAAGTTTCCTGAAAGCCTAAAGCATCTCGATATAGTGCATTGGCCGCCTCTTCGTCCGCAATTGTGATACCCACATGCTGCAAACGATTGGAAACCCGCCTCGATCCTAGATGCCTGCCTCGCGCTAGCGTCTGCTTGGAATCGGAAATATATTCAACAAAAGACAACTGATGTCCGTTCGGATCTACGAGAACGCTCGCCAAGGTGCCATCTGCCCTTTTTTCCACGGGTGCTGGATTGAGTCCTCTTTCTCGGAGCATTGCGACAGTAGTTTCGATGTCGGAAACCTGAAACGCGACTTCTACTAACCGATTGTCATCCGTACCCTCTGGCTTTGAGACCAACTTCAAGAACTGGTCGTCATTGATTTTCAAATACCAGGCCTCTCGATCCTCATACGTCGCAAAAGCAAATTCGAATCCATAGAAAGCTGTATAGTAGGCACGCGACTGCTCCAAGTTGGAGACCTGAAATGCCACATGGGCTATTCCCAGAATGGGAAGTGCTTTTTCAGCTTTCATTCCCATTGATAGACAAGCTAGTATTAAGGTCAAGATGAGTACTCTATTCATATATTTGTCCGTTTAAATTGAGATTAGTTATTTTAATAAATCTAAAATGTTTTGCCAAATTCCTGAATCCACCTCCATGCCGTTTTCCAAATTCCGCTTTTTAGCCGCAGCCGACCGCTCGCCAGGATAATAAGTCCGATCACCTTTCTGCATAGGAGTAATATCATGGGTATAAGTTACGATTTCGTCGATCAATCGTTCTTGCAGGGATTGATCAGCAAAGGTTTCAGGATAGATACAAAGATAGACCTGTGAAATAGCGGTTTCATCTTCTTTTAATCCAATTCTATAACTGGAATTTCCTGCCGATAATAAAGTCGCTAACATATCCAGAACGATAGAAAATGCCGAACCTTTCCAATAGCCAATGGGGAGTCCGCGTTCCTTTTTTAAAATTTCTTTAGGATCTTTAGATAGCTTATTTTCGGCATCCCAGCCACCGTGATAAGGTAATTGCTCCCCTTTCAATCGATATTCATCAATCTTTCCGAAGGAAAATTGAGAAAGTGCCATATCCAATACAATATGTCCTCCCTGTCTAGGAATAGCGACCACAAACGGGTTATTACCAATCCGACTTTCTTGTCCGCCCCACGCGGGCATATTAGGCTGGGTATTGGTAAACAAAATAGCGATACAATTTTCATTGGCGGCTTGCCAACCGTAATATCCGCCCCGCATCCAGTGATTGGTATTGCGCAGCGCGACCAATCCCATTCCATTTTCTTTGGCTAAAGCAATGGCTCGATTGGTGCATTTTACAGCATTGACCACGCCCGATCCGAGCTTGCCATCCCATCTTTCAATACTTCCAAAAGTTTCCACTTGCTCCGCTTCCGCCTTGAGGTCAATGATTCCTTTCTTGACGTGATCCAAAAAACGAGGCACTCGATTAATGCCGTGGGAATTGATACCGTACAGCGTATTTTCGGTATGTACTTCCGCGAGCAACTCAGCTTTTATATCCGAAAACTGATACTTTTTTAAAAGCGTAAAAAGTACCGTTTTCATTTCTTTTGCAGTGATAGTCGGCAATGTATTAGTGTTTTATTTGTGTTACTTAGCGTTGTTCTGTTTCAAAAAATCATCTCCCCATCTCGCTCTCAATTTTTTACTCAATTGCAATACCATTTCTTGATGCTCTACCTTTTCAGCTAAGTTATTCAATTCTAAAGGATCATTAGAATGGTCAAATAGCATTCGAGCGTAAGCCTTCCCAGTATCATCTGTCCATTCGGTATAAAACAAATCGCCTTCGATGAGGCAAACGGCGTTATTAAATTTAGAAACCGCGAAATTCTTCTTCCTTTCTCCATTTTTAATAATCGGAACAAAACTTTCTCCCTCCAAATGTGCTGGTTTTTCAATTCCCGCAAGGTCACAAAGGGAAGGATAAATATCAATGTATTCTGTAATCACATCCGTCTTTGTACCGTTAGTAAGTCCAGGTACTTTTACCATCAAGGGCGCATTTAGACTAGTCTCAAACGTGCTGTGTTTGCACCAAATTTGGTGTTCACCCAAGTTCCAGCCGTGGTCGCCCCAAAGTATGACAATCGTATTTTCTGCCAAACCGAGGTTTTCCAATTCCTTCATCACTTTACCAATTTGCGCATCTACGTAACTCACACAAGCGTAGTAACCGTGCAGCAATTCTTTGGCATAATCATCACTTAGTTTTCCTTTTTTCGGGACACCGGCATATTGTCTCAACTCGCCAAAATTATGAAAGGCGACTTTGGGCGTTGATTCGGGTTGTACATAACTTTCGGGCAAGTTAATTTCTTCCCGATTGTACATGTCCCAATATTTTTGCGGTGCATTGAAAGGCAGGTGTGGTTTTTTGAATCCTAAACTTAGAAAAAAAGGCTGTTTGCTCTCTTGCATTTTTTTCAAATCAGCAATTCCTTTATTCGCAATTTCTCCATCAAAATAAACATCATCCGCTACGTCTGCGGCTTCGAACGGCTTTCCACGACTTCCTTTTTCACTCAATAGCTTGAGGTTTTCTTCTAGTTTATAGTTGAGTCCATTTCCTTCGGGTCGCCATATTTCATCCCAAGCCAAGGTATCATCATCGGCATGATGATAAACCTTTCCATTGGATATTGTTTGGTAGCCGTT
>JBGCES010000644.1:0-12023 GCA_045106545.1 Saprospiraceae bacterium | reverse complement strand
GTAATAACCCTTGTGCTGGTGGAGGTAATCCAACTTGTAGTGATGGTATGATGAATGGTGATGAAACGGGCGTTGACTGTGGTGGCTCAACTTGTGATCCCTGTGCGACCGATCCAACCTGTAATGATGGTATGATGAATGGCAACGACACTGGTGTTGATTGTGGTGGACCAGATTGTCGTCCTTGTTCATCTGGCTGCGAAACGATGACTTTAGTGATTAATTTTGATGATTATCCAGATGAAACATATTGGGAAATTTTACAGAACGGAGATATAATCGAATCAGATGGACCTTATGATGAACTTGACCCTATGGTCACTTCCATTACTAAAACAATGTGTCTTTCTAATGGCTGTTATGAGTTTATCATTTACGATGATGCCGAAGATGGTATCTGTTGTGGTGATTTTGGAGATGGGAATTACACTCTAACGAATTCTTCTAATCAAGTTATGGCGCAAGGAGGGCAATTTGAAGATGAGGAATCGACAAATTTCTGTGCTAGTGCTGCGGCTGCCTTACCTTTGTCTTGGCTATCATTTAACGTTACTCAACAATCAGATGCGGTATATTTAACTTGGGAAACGGCAGCGGAGATCAATAATACAGGTTTTGAAATTGAACGGAGTAAAGATGGGAATGATTGGAAAAATATCGGTTGGCAAGCTGCTTCTACCGCAAGTACGCGGAATGCTACCTACAGTTTTGTTGATGCTGAACCACTCAGTGGATTGAGTTATTATCGCTTAGCGCAAATTGATCAAGATGGTCAGCAAACTTGGAGTGAAGTGAGACAAGCGCGATTTAGTAACGTCGTTTCCGAACTAAAAGTCTATCCTAATCCGTTGACTACCAATCAACTAAGTATTGATTTGCCTAGCTCGGAAATACCTGCAACGGCAATATTTACGGATCAACTTGGACGCGTAGTTCAACAAACTAGTCTAGCGTCTGGGCAACAATCCTTATTATTACAAAACCTACCGCAAGGTGTGTATTGGTTGCAAGTAGAACAGGCTGGAGAAGTGTGGATGGAGAAAATTGTTAAGTACTAAAAATACTTAATTCAATAAAAAAAGGGGTAATGCTTTGCTAAGTATTATCCCTTTTTTATTTAAACAGCTCCTTAATATAAGTGCCTAAGCCAAAAAATATAGCTAACCAAATCAATCCTTTAATTAGGAAAAATAGAAAACCAGCCACACCTATTTTTTTGAGGTAATCTTTTTTGAACATATTATTTTGCTTTATTTACGAACAAGTCTATAGTTCGAGACAAGTTATGTATTTTATGTTCCTTTGACAAATTTTGCATTTTTCGAGTAATGTCTTTCAGACATTGTTCGTATTTTAACGTTAATACGTGCGATGTCTGAAAGACATCGTACGAAAGCACTTTGTACTTTGCAAAATTTGTCAAATAACCTGACTGACCTTTTTAAGCAAACCATTGACCTTTTTTGACAAATCATCACTTTATTAGAGTCGTAGTTTTGAGCTATCAATTTAATCAAAAATTAGCTCAAAATGAATAAGATTAAAGTACTGATCCATGATTACCCATTATCAAGAATTTGAATTATACGGTATCAAAACCTTCGTAAAGGCGCTGATGCAACCACCTTATCGCTTTATTTATACCATGCCGAATGAGGCTTGTTTTTTCTATATTGTAAATGGAGATACCAAGGTGAGTTTTGCAGATGAGACTTATCCGTTGCAGGCACAAGAAGGATTGGTGATGCATTGTGGGAATTATTTAGCCGAAATTTTACCGAGTTCAACTGGCAGTGAGGCGATAGCAATTCATTTACACCAAGAAGTATTGAGAACGATTTATGATAAAGAATTTCCAGATTTCTTAGTGAACGTTAACAACATTAAACCGATTAAATGTGAGAAGCGCAAGGCGGATCATTTAATGCAAAACTATATCAATAGTTTGCAATTTTATTTTAATAATCCCGAATTGGTCAGTGAGGAATTATTGAAATTAAAACTCAAAGAATTAATTTTATTATTAGCAAAAACGGATAATGCCGAAGCCGTTTTATCGTTGCTCAGCGGTCTGTTTTCTACTACCGAAATTGATTTTAAAAGCGTGATTGAAGCCAATCTTTATCGGAATTTAACGCTGGAAGAATTATCCCAACTGACTAATCTTAGCCTGTCGTCTTTCAAACGGGAATTTGCACGTCAATACAATAATTCGCCCGCACGTTTTATTCGTCAAAGAAGATTAGAAAAGGCAGCTAAAATGCTGAAAGCGAGTGATTTGCGCGTGACGGATGTCGCTTACGATTGTGGCTTTACCGACTTAGCACATTTTAGTAAAACCTTTCAAAAAACTTACGGGTTATCGCCTTCTGAGTATAGAAATTAGAGGTGTTTAAGGATCAGATATCTCCGAATTATCCGATCCTTACTTCAACGTTAATAACTTGGTCTTTTTAACCAAATCTCTGACCTTTTCAACAAAACTAAGCTGCCTTTAATCCATCATCTTTGTCGTATTATTTTTTTTTAAAATTAAAAACCACCAAGATGAAATTATTGATGCATTCTATGTTACTCCTGATTTTTTTAGGAGGATTAACTTCATGTAAAACGATTGATTTGCGTACTGACTATTCGTTAACCAACAAAAACGAAAGCGACGAAGAAAAAGGCAAAAGATTACTCGAAGAAACCTATTTGAAAATGGGGTATGATAAATTCAAAACCACCGAAGTGTATGCTGTGAATAGCTATTTTGATTGGAAAATGCCTTGGTCAATGATGCCCATGAATTCATTGCCAGGTAATAAAAGCAAAGACATTCAATTCAAATTTTCGACGAATACTTTTGATGGACAATTGAAGTTCTTAGAGGGTGGGAAAGTAGGCGAAATACAAGGATTACAATCTTGGGAAACCTATGTACAGAAAGAAGGAGCGTCCGTCAATCAAAAGGATATGAAACGTCAAAACTGGGGACTAGCGACTTATTCATTATTTGATTGAAGCACCAATGCGTTTATTGGGCGCGGATATAATTCGCTACGCGGGCGAAACGGAATTTGCAGGTAAAAAATACGATTTAGTCTATGCTACTTGGGGCGACGATGCGCCGCATAAAGAACACGATCAGTGGCTCGTTTACATCAATCAGAAAACGGGAATGACAGACATGACTGAATTAACCATTAATGATTTCTTTCTACCCATGCCTGCGAGCATGAAGGGCGCGACGGTTCAAACTGAACGTACTTTAACCTCCAATGGTAGTTATTTGCCAAGTCTCGTGACGATTCAGTTAGGTAAACCAAAAAAGTTAGAAAAACACGTTTATACCTTCAAACTGACGGATTATCAATTTGATAATTTTCCCATTGAGGAATTGTATCCTTTAGAGGGAATACCAGCAGTAGGTGACGCTAAAAAGGTTAAAATTTAGCAATGTAATTAATCATTCATTGCTCCCGATATCAGAATGACGCACAACTCAAAAATCAAAACAAAAATTAGTAGAAGTTTGTAAAGGACCTTTGATAGAACGCTATCAGAGGTCTTCTTTATCAGAAAAGGAACTACCCGAACGAATTCGAATAGTTCCTAACAATTTTGGGTTATTCAGCTTTTGGTATATGTTGTATTAGGTCAGATAGAACAGTCGTTATTCTTTATTGCGACTCAATTCTTTATTTACTTCTTCTAAACTATTGCGACGTTTTTCTAAATTAGCCGTCTGCGTTTCCAGATCTTTTTTAGTTTGATCCAGTTCCTTACGTAAATCTTCGTTTTCTTTTTTCAGCTTTTCGATTTCTTCTTCATTATCGGCAATATCTTCATTCAGATCCTGACGTTCATCTTTCAAATCAGCGACTACTTCTGCTTTTTCATCTACTCGATTTTGATAATACTCAGGTAAATAGCCATCTAAAAAGTCTAAAACAATACCTCGTAAAGAACGGTATTCACGGTAGTAGTCGGCTTGATCAATCGCAATATCATAACCAAACGATCCCGCCACGCACATCTGCGTTTTATCTTGTACTTCAATTACTTTTGCTGACAGATCCATCGTTTTATTACTAACGGTAGGAATATTTACTTGCTCGGCGGTTAACACATCTTTATTAGACAAAAATCCAATACCCTTCAAGTTCACATCGTAATTATCATCCATGAAATCCTTGAAAGCCTTTTTTACTTCCTTAACTTCTGGTTCTAAAGTCACTTCTACACAGCTTTGCGGACGTTCGTTGAGTGTCATCTCACTCTCACCAACGGAAATTCGTTGAGCAGTCACATTGGATGATAAGAATAAACTAGTTGTAATAAGGGCGATGATTAATGAAATATTTTTAAACATAACAGTCGATAAATTTAATTAGAAAATACAAACTGCAACCGTTTGCGTAGGTTGCTTTTCTATTCTAACCCCTATTTCTTCCACATGTTCGTTATGATTAGCAGATAGATCTATCAACTTTATGTAAAAAATACACTAACTTTGTATTTAGATTAGTATTAATTAGAATATTTCTTTGGTTAAGTAACGGCAAAACAATAACTCTATCATTTGGACGGTTCCCCCGAATCGAGTTCGGGACAGGCTTTTTGCCCCCATTTTCTTACTAAAATCAGTCGTAGTATCAACAATACTCTTTCTTTTAGAAAAAAACTGGGAACAAAACTAATTCGTCTAAATTGACAACTTTATTATTTCGCCGTTACTAAGTAATATCTAAAACACACATTCTTATGAATAATATTGGACAACTACAAAACAGTCGTACCCAACTGAAGCGAGTGTTTATCGAGGCAGAACTACCTAAGGCATTACAACCTTTACAAGACATAGCAAATAACTTGTGGTGGTGTTGGAACCGCGCGGCGATTGATTTATTTACAAGTATCGATCCCGATAAATTTGTCGAATTACGCTGGAATCCAGTCGCATTATTAGATCAGCTGAGTGCAGAAAGAGCAGCAGAATTAGCAAGCGACAAGAATTTTATCAAGCAAGTAAAGGCGATTCATAAAGACTTCACGGCTTACATGAAGAAGAAGCCTGCGAAGGATGCACCTAAGATCGGTTATTTCTGTATGGAGTACGGTTTGCATGCATCGGTTCGCTTATATAGTGGAGGATTGGGCGTATTGGCGGGTGATTTCATGAAAGAGGCGAGTGACTGCAATGTAGATATGGTAGCGGTAGGTTTGTTGTACCGTTTTGGTTACTTCCAGCAAGCGCTTTCGTTGCACGGTGATCAGATTAACAATTACCCTATGCAGCAATTTACCAAATTGCCAACGCAACCCGTTTGGGACGCTGATGGTAATTGGGTGAAAGTAAATATCAACCTAAAAGGACGTACCGTTCACGCTAAAGTTTGGTCTTTGGCAATTGGACGCATGACGTTATACCTATTAGATACTGACTTAGATGAAAACCATTGGGAAGATCGTGGTTTGACCCACCAATTATATGGTGGCGACAACGAACACCGCTTAAAGCAAGAGATTTTATTAGGAATCGGTGGCGTTCGTGCGTTGAAAGCGATGGGCATTGAGCGTGAGGTGTATCATTTGAATGAAGGACATGCAGCATTCTCTGGCTTAGAGCGTTTACGCAACTATGTGCAGGAAGAAGGTCTAAGTTTCGCGCAAGCGGTAGAAGTTGTACGCGGTTCGTCTTTATTCACGACGCATACGCCAGTACCTGCGGGACACGATTACTTCAACGAAAACTTGATGCGCGAGTATTTATATAACTACACGCACGAGTTAGGCATTGATTGGAAACAGTTGATTGCGTTGGGTAAAATTGATGTAGATAATATCCATGAATTGTTCTCCATGTCGCACTTGGCGATTCGTTTGTCGAGCGAGATAAATGGGGTAAGTAAATTGCACGGAACAGTTTCGCAGAAGATGTTTAACGTGTTGTACCCAGGTTACAACAGTGAAGAATTACACATTGGCTATGTGACCAACTCGGTTCACTACCCAACTTGGATTGCGAATGAATGGCACGAATTATATCTAAAAACATTTGGTAAGAAATTCTTAGCCGATCAGTCTAATCACGACTACTGGCGTAAGATTTATGATGTACCTGCGAAGAAACTTTTAGGTATTCGTCAGACCTTGAAAGATAAATTGATCGATTACGTCAAGGAAACGATGCAGTCAGATTTGATGCGTCGGGGCGAAAATCCACGTCAAATCTTTGAAACCGTTAACAAAATTAATAACCAAGCATTGGTGATTGGTTTTGCGCGTCGTTTTGCAACTTATAAGCGAGCACACTTATTGTTTGCCAACTTAGAACGCCTTAACGAAATCGTTAACCACCCTGAACGTCCTGTGATGTTTATCTTTTCAGGTAAAGCACACCCTGCGGACAAAGGCGGTCAAGCGTTGATTAAGCGTATCGTAGAAATCAGCAAGCGTCCCGAATTTGCAGGTAAAGTGATTTTCTTAGAAAATTACAATATGGAATCTGCTAAGTTATTGGTACAAGGCGTTGATATTTGGTTGAATACACCGACTCGTCCAAAAGAGGCATCGGGTACTTCTGGTATGAAAGCGGCGATGAACGGCGTAATGAACTTCTCTGTACTTGACGGCTGGTGGGCAGAAGGTTACCGCGAAGACGCAGGTTGGGCGTTGCCATTGGAGCGGACATATGAAGATCAGGATTTGCAAAACGAATTGGATGCGGAGTTGATTTATAATACTTTACAGTACGATTTAGTACCTAAATATTATGAAACGGGCGACAAAGATTACTCAGAAACATGGGTAAGCTACATCAAAACGATCATTGCAGAAGTAGCACCATATTTCACGATGAAGCGAATGATGGATCACTACTTTGAGCGTTTCTACAATAAATTAGCGACACGTTCTAAAGTTGTTCACGGTAAAGATTACACCACTGCTAAATCATTAGTAGAATGGAAATCTGATATGCGCAACAAGTGGGAGCACATTCAAGTGGTAGAGCAAAACGTGTTGGATACCGAAAATAAATCACTGGCTTACGGTGAGAATTTCACTTCGGAAATCAAGTTAAACTTAGCGGGTATCGATCCTAAATTTGTTGGGGTAGAAATCGTATTTTTCCAACGTCAAAACGAGGAAGAATTAGCCGTTATTCTGAATGATGAATTGAAAATGACCGCTACGGAGGGTGCTACAGCTACTTATCAAAGCGCATTCAAAGCAAATATGACTGGTGTTTATGAATACGGTTTCCGCGTATTCCCTAAACACGAAAGTATAGCTCACCGCTTAGATTTTCCATTGGTAAAATGGATTTAATAAGTAAGTGAGAGGACAGAAAAGAGACCGATAAATCTGACAGAAGACAGATTGCTCAATGCGTTGAAAATCAATCATCTGTGCGTATTTTTATCCTCTAAATTAAATTTACTTATTTCTGTCCAGTTGCTTAAACTTTACAAAATAACTTCACCGGTTTTTAAATGATTATTTTTTCAAATGAATGTTTTTATTTGAAAAATCATCAATTAAAAAACTCAAACGGTGGAGTTATTTTTTAATCAATATTAAGTAGGAAAAGGGTTAAGGGGCAGTGTTCTCTTGACCCTTTTTTCTTTTTGGCGTGGATTTTTTTGACGCAGAAAGACACTGAGGACGCTGTTGGATTTTATGTTTTTAAGCAGTTTCTTTCGTCCACTGTCTTCCCGACAGTGAACGTATGTTGATTGAACGTATCATTCATTTTAAGTACTTTCTTTCGCGTCCTTCGCCAAACTTTTTTCGCCAGAAAAAATGCTCTGCGCCCTTACGTATGATTCACATTAGAAGAGCAAATACTTCTTCTCCGCGCCTCCGCCACTCCGCGTTTCATAAACGATTGCTCTGCCATATCTAGTTCACATCAAAAGTGCATGCCGCTCCACTTTTACATTTTGCGGTTTTACATTTTACATTTTACATTTTTTATTTTGCCATCTGCACCCTTGCCAACCCTTCCGAAAAGTCCCGCACATCCAACATCCCCACCTGCGGCGGCAACACCAAATCACCCGTCTGATCCACATAACCTAAGCCTTCATAAAAAGCAGCTCGCGCCATATCCTCCTTCATTCCCCACAACAAACCAAACTGCGCAGGCGTCACCAATTTTCCATCTAAACCCACCAAACCCCACAAGCGTTTCTCTCCTTCATAACTCGCTACGCCACCTTCAAATTTATACAATTGCGCAAATTGCGGCTCGGCTAAAACATTACCAGCATTATCTAAAATGCCGTACAGTTTTCCTGTTTTCATCGCCCAGCGGTCTTCATTAGCATACCAGATTTTATCGTATTTTAAATCGGTAATCGGCTGTCCTTTTTGGTCTATCAAACCGTATTTTCCATCCTTTTTTACTGCTGCTACGCCATTCTCAAAATCAGTCGCTGCTTTAAATTGCGGCGCAATCACCACTTCCCCCGACAAGCTTAAATAACCATATTTACCATCAATTTTCACACGCACTAAACCATCACTCGGCAATTCAATTTTTTGAAATTCACCAATTAAAATAAACTCACCATCTTGGTCAATCAGCCCCCAATTTTTCCGCTTTTTCGCTTTTGCTAAACCATTTTCAAAACTACTTGCTTGCAAAAATTGTGGTGTAAGAACCGTATCACCTTGCGAGTTAATAAAACCAAAACCTTCCTCCGTTTTTATACGCGCCAAACCATCGCTAAAGTCCTGTACATCAGCATATTGCGCTTCGATGACTACTTGTCCATTTTTATCTAAAAAACCCATCTGCTCTTCGTAGGTCAAGTAACGAATCAAGCCATCGTGTGCTGAGAAAACGCCTTTGTAAGTAGGTTCTAAAATGTAGTTTCCCGCTTTGTCAATTAATCCCCACTTGCCTTTCATGCGCACGGCTGCCACGCCTTCACGGAAGTCGCGCACATCATCAAAACGAGCGGGAATCACCAGTTTTCCTTTTTTATCTAAATAACCCCATTTATTGATGGCGGCATCGAAATCATCTTCTTCGGGCGGGAGAACGGTGGCGATGTCGGCATCGTCATTTGCCGTTTCGTCGGATTGGCAGGAGAAGAAGGAGCAGGGGAGGAGTAGGAAAAGAAAATAGCAAAGGATTCGCATAGCTGATGGTTGTTTTTAGGTGCGAAAATATGCTATTAAACTGGATATTCACTAAAATTCAATAGAATAACCTACGCTGAAATTGTAGAAAAAAGGAGAGTTCCCGATACCGATTTCCCGTGCGGTATGTACTTCTTCGCGTTCGGTCAATTGATTAAAATATCGCAATTCGTTATTTTCTAAAGTAGAAGAAATCCGAGGCCACCAGCGTACATTGGGCGCAATCATAATGCCTTTTAGCCAACTTTCTTTATTTTTAAAGGGCAACCAGTTGGCATATAAACCTAGTCCTAAAGTAAAAGTGGTGTATTCACCCAGGCGATTCGCTTCGATCTGAGCAGCGCCTGTTTGGTACAATTCAAATTGATGCCACTTCGGTTCGACTCGAAAATTGATTACATCATTAACGTGATAGCCCACCCCAAAACCCGTTGTCCACGGCAAGTGAATATCTAAGCCTTGTGCTTTGTCAGCTCCTTCTTCGAGCATTGCGTTCGACACGTTCAGCGAAACACCATGTGAATAGTCAACCGCCAGCCGGCGATAAAATATATTGCCTTCAATGTTAAAACCACTTTGCACGATTTGCCCAACTCCAAAGACGATATTGGCGCGATTGGGTAAAGTATTGGTTTGCGCAGTAAGCGTTGCGATAGAGGAAAAGAATAAGAAAATTGCTGATAATAATTTCATAATAAGTTGCGGGTAAATGAGTTAAGAAAAGGGACATCATCTCATATTTCTACTACCTTTTCTTTATTCCAATTAGTAGAATTTGAACAATAGCCATACAGCCTTGAGTTATGCCAATTGATAACTAAGTTGTTGGTGGAGAAAGTTGATTTTTTATCGGTTAATTGATTGTATTCGGCAATACTTGTAGATTTACGTTTACTAAAGTTCAAAAGTAAACGATGAACTTAATCAACTCAATAAACCTATCAACCTAATTAACTACCCCGATGACTATTTCGATAAAATCTACGCCAAAGATATGGGCATGCTGCTTTTCTGAAGAAGACATTTGTCTATTTCCTCCCTTCCGCCAATTTTTTTCGTACGCGACTGAGGTGACGCGGTTCAATACCGAGCATGGAGGCGATATATTTTTGTGGAATTTGTTGCGCGTGGAGGGGATAGCTTTCTAAAAAATCCAAATAGCGTTTTTCACTATCGGTGGTAATTAATTGCCTAACCCGTTCTTCGTAGCCGATCATTTCGTTTTCTAGTGACTGTACCCACAACGTTTGAATTTCAGGGAAATCAGCTTTCAATTGATAAAACTCATCCCGCGAAATAGACAGCAATTCACAATTTTCAATACATTCCAAATTTTCATTACTCGGTATTTGACGTACAAAGCTGATAAATGCCGTTACAAAATTATTTTCTAGCGATACCCAACGTGTATATTCTTTCCCGTCAATGTTGTAAAAATGGCGAACCTTACCTTTGACAATGAAGCTAATCGAACGCGCTATTTTGCCTTCGACGAGTAGGAGTTCGCCTTTTTTGTAGGAAAAGAGTCTGAATTTATTGAATTGCTCGGCGAGCGCAGGGCGAATAGGAATACCAAGGGCGGATAAGTAGGAGTGGAGAATTTGCATGCAGTGATTTTGAAGAAAAAGTCCGTTAAAAATACTATTTTTGCGCCCCAAAACCCACTTTTTAAATCAATTTTTCAATAAAAGTGTTAGGGTTAAAATGGTTTGGAAGTTGTTCGGAAGTGGTTTGGAGGTGGTTCTCAACTACATCCAAACCACCTCCAAACCAAATTTCAAACCATCCCGTAATACTACGGGACAGGCTATTCAAACAAATTTCAAACGACTTTTTTAATATGCAACTGACCGATCAGGAAATTGCGAGAAGAGAAAACTTGCAAAAAATCGAAGAACTTGGCTTTAATCCTTTTCCCGCCGAGCAATTCAAGGTGAACTTTAAAACGACAGACTATACGACTGCGAATTACCACGCAGCCTTGAATAAGATATTGGAATCGTTGAAGAACATTGGTGCAGTGAAAGCATCCGAGTTGCGGGAAACGATTTTTGCGAATCGGTTCAATGCCAAGAAGTTATTGCAGAACGAAGAAGCAGTGACAAAATTTGGCTTGACTGAAACCGTAGAGTTTGATGCGAGTACGGGACGTGAACCCATGTCACTGGAGGACTTTTTAGCGGAAGCGAAAAAGAATGCTCTGGGTAATTTCGCACAGGGACAAGTCAGCATTGGCGGTCGCTTTATGGGACAACGTGGACCATTTGCGAAGTTGCAGGACAGCGTCGGGCGGATTCAATTGTACATTGGCAAAAAGGACTTGGGGAGCAACGAAGAGGAGATTGAATTATATAAAAAATTAGTCAAATTGCTCGACATCGGTGATTTCATCGGCGTGACGGGCGAGTTGTTTTCTACGGGAACGGGCGAGTTATCGCTCCACGTACGGGAGTTGAAGTTTTTGAGTAAATCCTTGCGTCCACTACCCATCGTGAAGCGCGATAAGGATGGAAATATCTACGATGCGTTTACCGATCCAGAATTGCGTTACCGTCAGCGGTACGTGGATTTGGTCGTGAATCCACACGTAAAAGAGACGTTTATTAAGCGGAGTAAAATCATTTCTTCCATGCGTCGCTTTTTCGATGCGAAAGGCTGGTTAGAAGTAGACACACCCGTATTGCAACGCATCCACGGTGGCGCGGCGGCACGTCCGTTTGCAACGCATCATAATACGTTGGATATGCCTTTATATATGCGTATCGCCAACGAGTTGTATCTAAAACGGTTGATTGTCGGTGGTTTTGATGGCGTGTATGAAATCGGTAAAATGTTCCGTAACGAGGGCATGGATCGCACACACAATCCCGAATTTACTTCCATGG
>JBGCES010000643.1:0-2001 GCA_045106545.1 Saprospiraceae bacterium | reverse complement strand
GTTTTAGTTTTGATTAAAAAAAAGAGGTGTTTTATCTAGAAAATACACGCCTGTCAGAGACAAGGCGCAAGCGGGACAAAGGTATAGGCAGTTTAATGGTCTAAAGAGGACATTTGTCTATTTCCTGCTCGTGCTTTTAGCAAAAGCTAGAGCGCAGCGGAAAGCTGCACCCTAGCGAGAATAGGTCATTATTTTCTAACTGAAATACAAGCCTTTCTGAGACTAGACGCGAGCGGTTTTCAATCGTTCGCTAAGCTCAATATTTTTTCCTCACTTTTTTAACCGAATAAAGGTATAAGTCAGGTTGCTAAAGAACGGTTGGATAACTAGTAATTTAGAGTAAGCCCCAACCATAAAAATCTTCCATGCCTCGCAAAATTTCATCGATTAAGAGCATGCCCTTTTCTGCATTGGTAAGTATCACTACCGCATTACCCGAATTAGCAAATGCAACCATTTGATTAGTAAAACCAACATTATTCCCAGCATGGTGGAATATCGTCTCATCCTCTGTTTCCGTAAGGAATAGCCCCAATCCGAAATCATCTTTATGATTAGTGAGCATTAATTCAACCGTTTCAGGAGATAAAATTCCATCCGATTTTCCTTTAAAAATTTCATGTATTTCTATGCAATATTTAGCTAAATCAGTTGGCGTAGTCCATAATCCTGCGGCAGCTTGTTCTGGATAGTTGTGCCAAAATCCTTTTACTATTTTACCTCTAGGATTATAGGCGGCACTTGCGTTATCGTGAAATTGCTCAGGTAGTGGCTGCGATAATAAACTGTTCGTCATATTCAAAGGCGTACTGACGACTTCTGTAAAATGCGATTCCAGCGGTAAACCAGATACATCCTCGACCACTTTTTCCATCACGGTGTATCCGCCTCCTGAATATCTCCAAATAGAACCTGGAACTTCATCTACCTCAATAGCTGGAGAATTTCCTTCGCCGTTTAAAACCATTTCAATAGAAGGAAACGTTTCCGTTTGTTTGTATCCTCCAAACCCATGAACAGTCGTACCCGCAGTATGTGACAAGAGGCGTCGTAGCGTAACTTTTTCCGTTGTGGTAAAATCATTTTCAGGAATAGACCAGCCTTCCAAGTAGGAATTTACATCCCCATCCAAATCTACTTGCCCCTCATCAACTAATTTTAAAGCACACAATGCCGTTAAGGGCTTACTAATTGATGCTGCTTGAAATAAAGTGTTGGTATTTACCTCGCTACCCGTTTCGGTATTGGCTAGTCCGTATCCTTTAGCCCATTTTAAGACACCACCTTCGACGACCGCAATACTAACTCCCGGAATATTATACTCCTCCATTCTATGCAATATATTACAACGAGTACTTGCACCACTTTCTGCCATCAAATTGTTTTCTATCAGATTGATTTCAGTTGCTAAATCAACTACTTCTTGGTGAGCAATTGGTTCTAGTCCTACACAATGCTTGGTGCAGGATTGCAGTATCAAAGTACTAATTGATAGTACCATAAAAAAAACAAGGGTTAATTTATTTGAAATAACTTTATGCATTAATTTTATTTTTTATAAACACATGCCCGTCAGAGACAAGGCGCGAGTGACTTATGGTTTTGAAATATTTTTTGAGAGCGATTTGTACCAACGGGTCAATGGCTATTAATAAACTCAATCACCTTCTTCCCAAAAAGATCAGGTTCAGAAAGATGTGGGCAGTGTCCCGATTTTTCAAAAATGACTAGGTCTTTATCAATTGAACCCAAATTTTCAAAAGCCTCGTAGGCAAATTCCAGCGGAACGGAATGATCGTATTTTCCCCATAACACCAAAGATGGGATGGTGATTTCAGATAATCTATCGGTAAAATTCACTTGTCCTAGATTTTCTTGAAAATCTAAGATGCTTCCGATTAAATTATTATTCCAAAGAAGAGTGTTAGTGTTTTCAAATGGTGCATCATCACCATAATCTAAGGTGTATTCATTAAGAATCTGAGCCTCTACCAGTATTTG
>JBGCES010000642.1:0-17887 GCA_045106545.1 Saprospiraceae bacterium | reverse complement strand
CTTTTTCAAAATCAGTATGAATAACGCCCGCTGCCTGCGGTGCTTTCCAACCATCTTCAATTGTCCACGCACGCACTTCTTTCTCTCCCGCCGTGAAGTAAGTTATCAAATTAAGTAAGGTGTAACAAGCGCGAATCACTTTATTAACACCTGCTTCTTCCAAGCCCATGTCTTCTAAAAATTCCATGCGCTCTTCCTTCGATTCCAATTCTGCAATATCCGCTTCGATACCTGCGCTAATTAAAATTACGCCCGCTTCTTCGTCTTTGACCAATTCTTTGAAACGTGCGGTATGATCGTTGCCATCGTGTACCGAATCTTCATCCACATTACAAACGTACAATACAGGTTTAGCGGTCAATAGCTGCAAATCACGGAGCAAATCCTGACCAAAATCATCTAATTCTAAATCCCGTGCCATGGTCTCGTTTTCGAGTTGGTCTAAGATCGCTTTACCAATTTCCGCTGCCTTTTGATCGTCCTTCTTACCACTTTTGGCTTGCTTCTTCAACTTATCCATCCGCTTCTCTACGGTTTCAATATCTTTCAGCAGCAATTCTGTGTCAATAATATCTTTATCGCGTACCGGATCGACCGAACCATCTACGTGTACCACATTGCCATCTTCAAAACAGCGTACTACGTGGACAATCGCATCTACTTCGCGAATATTAGCAAGGAATTGATTACCTAAACCTTCACCCTTGCTCGCGCCCTTAATCAAACCCGCAATATCCACGATCTCAATCGTAGTGGGCTGTACCTTCTGCGGATTGACTAATTCCGACAATTTATCCAAACGCGGATCGGGTACTGTAATCATACCTACATTCGGATCTTTAGTTGCAAAGGGATAGTTTGCCGCTAATGCTTTCGCCGAAGTCAATGCATTAAAAAGAGTTGATTTTCCTACGTTCGGTAAACCGACAATGCCACACTTTAAAGCCATGAAAAAAATGTTTGAGATGGTTTGGAAGTGGTTCGGAGGTGATTTATAACAACCGAGCCATTTTTTCAGCGCGCAAAGATAGTCTTTTCTGTGATAAATGGATGTTTCGTTATCATGATTTGATCGAGTCTATTATCACAAGGAAAGTCAAAAGTGTAGCGGAATTACCAATTCCCGAAGCATTCCTACCAAAAACCGAAATAGTAAGTCTTTACTAGTCAATTGCCGATACATTTGTCACTGTATTCATCAACGAACAAATTTTACAGCAATGAACTCAATTTTAATCTTATCCATTTTCAGTGCGCTTGCAATCAGCTTAATTTTAGTACCAGTACTAATCCGAGTAGCTAAGCAGCAGCAATTGTTTGACCAGCCGAACGAAAGAAAGTTGCATCAGACACCTACTCCAGCTTTGGGTGGAGTAGCCATCTTTGCAGCGGTTGCAATTGTCGCTGGAATAGTTTTACCAACTGAATTTGTAATCAATAATATGGTTATAATAGCTGGCTTAACATTAATTTTTCTAATGGGACTGTGGGATGATTTACAACCATTATCGGCTAAGATTCGCATGGTAGTACAGCTGCTAGTGGCATCAATTTGTTGGCAGCAGGGATTTGCTTTTACAACATTATTTGGAATTTTTGGGATAGAAACATTGACTTCATTCACAAGTTACCTACTAACGGTTTTATTTATTTGCACAGCAATTAATGCTTATAATCTAATTGATGGTATCAATGGCTTGGCAGGAAGTTTAAGTTTAGTGAGTAGCACTGGATTTGCACTCTTATTTAGTTATTTAGGAATGACAAATTGGATGTTGTTTGCTTTAGCATTAGTGGGTGGAATTATGGGGTTTTTATACTTCAATTTTGGTCAAGCAAAAGTATTTATGGGAGATAGTGGTTCTACCTTCTTAGGATTGGTCTTTGCTTTGATGTTTTTTAAAGTTTTGAATATCAACACTTTAGAAGTTGTTTCTCTTCCGATGATTGTAATAAGTGCCAGTCTAATATTCGTACCTATTTTTGATTTGTTGCGAGTATTTGCACTACGTATTTGGCAAGGGAAATCACCTTTTCAACCTGACCAAAATCATTTGCATCATTACCTTTTAACAATGGGAAAGAGTCACGCAGCGGCTTGTTTCATCATACTGGCTTTGGCATTTATTATTATCGGCAGTGGATATCTACTCGCTCATTTCTACAGTTTGACAACGACATTAATTTGCCTCTTCAATTTAGGATTAATCAGCGTAGCAGCAATTCAGCTTTCGCTCGAATTAACGGAGGTGAAGCAATCTGAAATGCAAAGACATTTCCTTAGTACATTATACTAGTTATTTCGGCGTGGCTAATTGTAACCAGTAACTTATTTTTTTTCTAATTCAAGGATAATTCGACAGTACATTACGGTCTGACTTCTGACAGCGAAGTGGTCTGTCCTCTGTCTTCTTTATACAAAAAATACAACTCATGACTTCTCCTACAAACTTATCTAAACTTAGCATTATCGGAACAGTAGGTGTACCAGCACGTTACGGCGGATTTGAAACCTTAGTTCACTACCTCGTGCCGCATTTACGCGAGCGTTTCGATATGACTATTTATTGTAGCGGAAAAGCTTATCCCAAAAACGAACAAAAAGAGACTTGGCAAGGAGCTAATCTACACTATATCCCCTTGGAAGCCAATGGTTTGCAAAGTGTTTTATACGATATATGGTCAATGATACATGCTTTAAAACATAGCGATGTATTATTGATTCTAGGAGTTTCAGGTTGTATTTTTCTACCTTTTATTAAGCTGTTTTTTAACAAGAAAGTCATCGTCAATATTGATGGATTAGAGTGGCGCAGACCGAAATGGGGAAAATTGGCGAAGGCTTTTTTGCTTTGGAGCGAGAAAATGGCTTGTCGTTATGCGGATGAAGTGGTGACTGATAATCGAATTCTAAAAGAGTATGTCAAAATTCGTTACGGCATCGAAGGACAACTCATTGAATACGGGGCGGATCATGTACAAGCGGAAGATTATAATTGGGAAGATGTAAAGCAATATCCGTTTTTACACCAAAATTATGCTTTCAAAGTAGCGCGAATTGAACCTGAAAATAATTTGCATACTATCTTGGCAGCATTTGCACAATTACCGCACTTGCCATTGGTCATCGTTGGAAATTGGGACAATAGCCAGTATGGTAAAAGATTGCGCAAAACTTATGCACAACATCGCCACATCTACTTGCTGGATCCGATTTATGATTTGCAACAGCTCAATTTATTGCGTTCTAACGCCTACGTTTACGTGCATGGACATAGTGCAGGAGGAACAAATCCTTCTTTAGTAGAAGCAATGTATTTAGAATTACCCATCATTGCTTTCGATGTAATTTATAATCGCGTTACAACCAACAATCAATCGTTATTTTTTACGGATACTGCTGATTTGAAAACAAAAATCGAGCGCATTGCTGAACAGCCTTTGCAAGACATTGCTCGTCAATTGAAAAAGTATGCCGATCGCCGTTATACTTGGAAAACGATTGCAGAGCGTTACGGTGATGTAGCTAGTGGAAAAAAAGAGGTTTGGATTCCTAATGAAGTGGCTTTAGCGGTATAAAAGATAAGTGTTAAGAAAATTCGGACAGAGCAGAAAACTGAATGCCATTAACTTAACGCGTATTGTGTTCCTGAAGGGAACAAACCATGAATAGCCGCAGGTGCAACCTGTGGAAAAAATAGCAGCAATATTTCATTAATGACTCTGAAGGAGTCAAACTTAATAGAAGTTCAACTCCTTCAGAGTTGTAAAACCTTTTTCGTGAATCACCGTGGGTTGTACCCACGGCTATTCATAGTTCATCTACTTCGTAGATTTGCTTAAGTTGATGACATATTCACTAGAAAACGCTACCCGAACTCTTACTGGCTAGGGTGGAGCTTTCTGCTCCATTCTAGCTTTTTTTACAATCAAATCTACGCGGTAGCTGAAAGCTACGGCGTAGAAAAAGGTCATTCCCATGCATAAATATTATTTCTCTATTCTAATTATTTTATCCACAGTCACTTATTTAAATGCTCAAAATTACTGGGGTAGCCGTGCAACAGATTCCCTTGCGTTAGTGCAATTGTATGAAGCGACTAATGGTGGAAATTGGCGAGTGAAATGGGATTTTGATCAACCAATGGAACAATGGTTTGGGGTAACCCTACACGAATTTGGTCGGGTAAAATGTATTGATTTAGATGGAATACCTGATTGTGGATTTTATCGTGACGGAGGGAATTTTTTACAAGGGGCGTTACCTGATTTGAATTTACCTTTTTTGGAACATTTGTTTCTGGCAAATAATCTATTGAAGGGGCGCATACCCGATTTTAACCATCTTCCTTTTTTGCTCACTTTGCAATTGGCGGGTAATCGTTTGACGGAAGAACTGCCCGATTTTTCTCAGCTGCCACGTCTGCAAACCTTAGATTTGGAATACAATCAGCTTGTAGGAATGATTCCCGATTTTAGCGAATCAAAAAACTTGGAAAACTTATATCTAGGGCACAATCAACTTAGCGGAGAACTTCCCGATTTTTATTATTTATCTAACTTGCTGGAGTTGTATTTGGTTGATAATCAGTTGGTTGGAGAGATTTCTGACTTTGCTGATTGTTTGCAATTGAAACGCATTATTTTGAGCCAAAATCAATTCACAGGCGAATTGCCAGATTATTCACAGCATCAAAACTTAGCTTTTGTAGATGTTTCACATAACGCATTGACGGGCTGTTCTTTAGATTTTGCTCACCCTGATTTTATTTTAAAAATGTGGGGCAATCAACTCGTAGATTGTGATTTAACAGATTTATTTATTCCATCTGCTTTTTCGCCCAATGGAGATGGGATTAATGATGTTTTGACGATTGGGAAATCTAAAAACGCGACACAAGAAGGACTGGCTATTCAGGTATTGGACTGGCAAGGAAGAGCGGTTTATACCAGTACAAATTATCAAAATGACTGGCAGGGACAATCACAAAAAACAGGCAAAACACTACCCAATGGGACTTATTTACTAATGATTCAAACGAGTAAGGGTGGAATCAAACGGCAAAGTTTAACGATTAAACGATAAGTGATTGATTCAGTTAACAAAATCAACTTAGTCAACTGATTCTTTCACCTCCGCCACCACATTACGATAAATCTGGAAGAGTACAATTAGGAAGACGAAAAATGCACCACCGCCGATTGCGCCTTTGATAGCTGCGCGTTTGGCAGAAGGTTGATAAGATTGAATTGGCGCGTAAGTACGTTCGATTTGCTGAATTAATAAGCTCTTTTGATCCATATCGACTTGGGCGATTTTCATCTGTTCGAGCGAGGCGAGGTATTTGGTTTTTTCAATTTCGGTGTCTGCTTCGAGGCGATGAATTTTCTTTTCCAAATATTTTAACTCCGCATCTTTAGGGTTTTCTAGTTTCAATTCTCGCTGATAGCTATTGCGCCTTTTATTGAGTTGGTAATAGGATTCTTTATAACTCGCTGCGAGCGAATCGGTCTGCGTTTGTAAATTTTTAAACGCTAATTTAGGTGCGAAAACTGTATTATCTACTAACAATTTTTCTGCTTTTATAACTAGCAATTCTAAAATTTGTAGCGATAATTCTTCGGTAGGAGAGGAGATATTAATGGTAATAAAACCCAGTGCATCCTCCGTCGTAATACTTACAAAGCCATCTGTAAAATCCGACATCGGCGTGATGACTTTATCCATCACTAACTTAAAAACCTGCTTTTCCTTTAGGTTCAAATCAGGCAATTCGGAATGCTCAAACTGAAAGTCAGTAGGAATATCTCCTGATAAACCTTCAGGTTTGTACGTAAAGTAAGTTTGTAAATATTCATTGATCAGTAGCTGGTCGGGTTTTAATTCATCGACTGGAGTAAGAAATAAATCTTCTAGTAAACTACGCGAATTGATCAATTTAGAATAGATCTGAACGAGTAATTTATTTTCATTTGCTACATTTTGTGGACGTACGAGTAACTTGACGAGTGCAGGATAGGTCGGCTTTATTTTACGAAATTGGTAAAATTGATAACCGCCCAATAACAACGCTCCCAATAGGATTAAATACCACCGTCGTATGACCAAGAATAGCATATCACGACTAGTCAGTATCAAACTGCGGATCGATATCTCATCGGGTTTTCGTGCGTAAACTGGTTCGGTTGTTGTGTCTTTCATTAATTATATTTTGAAGAGAGACGAGAGACCATTTTTTCAGAGAAAAGAGATTAACTTCTCCGTATCTTTCTCTCTCCTCACAGCTCAATATTTACCCTCCGCGCACTATTTGTGCCAAACTTAGTCTTTGTTGATTTACCAAAAAACGAAGATTTCTTACCAAAAACAGAAAAGAGAGAACTACACAGGCATATTGCCAGCATATTTGTATTCGTAACCAGTAATACAAAGATTAAACTCGATAAGAATAAGCGTTACAATTTTCAGATGAGGATATTTTGTATGATTTGAAAAATTATAGAAAATATCGTCAATTGAAAATTTCAAAAGTAACGGTTAATTTTTTCGTCAATTTCAAAATATGCGATCACTACTCACAGCTCTGTGTACCTTTTTACTACCTAATGTTCTCGCTTTTCCCATACTGCGTTTACTCGGACACCGTATTCATCATTCCGTCAAAATTGGCTGGTCTTGGTTATGGATTGATGGCTTAGAATTGGCAGAAAATGCTCGAATTGGGCATGCTAACTTCATTCAAGTTCATCGATTGCAAATGGGCGCAGCAGCAATCATTCGTAATCGCAATCGCATGCGCGGACCACTGTATATTTCATTAGCTAAACAAGCAGCAATCGGTAATAATAATAGCATTTATCGCGCCACTACGCCAGTGACCGCAGGTTTAGCCGAATTACGCTTGGGGCAACTTGCTATTTTGACGAGTAAACACCACTTGGATTGTACGCGCTCGATTTACATTGGTGATTTTACGACCATTAGTGGATTAGGTTCACAATTTTGGACACATGGTTATTTTCATGCAGCAAGTGGCGCAGAACGCATTCGCATTGATGGAGAAATTCGGATTGGAAATAATGTGTCTATCGGCTCACAATGCGTCTTGAATCCAGGTATTCAAATTGCGAATCACGTACACCTTGGTAGCCACATGGCAGTGGGCAAATCGCTGTTGCAATCGGGTATGTACGTCGCTCAACCGCTCCGTCGTTTGGAGCGAGACATTGACGAATTACGCTATCGTTTAGTACACGATGCGAGTGTGACAGCGGATGAAGTTTACGTTAAAAAAATAGTTGTTAAGTCTGCTCCAATGACTCCGGCTCAAGCTGAAAAAATGTTGTGTCATGCAGAATAATATGATTTCGCTTACTCGTCCCAAAGCACTACTTGCGTCTGCTTTTCGGTTAGTACGTTTCGCTAGTTTCTTTGGCGTAATGAAGTTGAGTAGCTTCTTTGCGATGTTGATTTTGGCTAGTTTGGTGGGCGATAGTAGCGTTTTCGGAACGATTGAATTTGCGTTGACTGGCGGCGGTTTTTTCGCTATTCTTTTACACGCAGGACTGACGGGCGCGTATCCCTATTTCGTTATTCAGCGAGGCGAATTAGCGTATCGCAATAGCTACTTTTTACATCTTTTAGTAGTTGGAATAGTAGTCCTCCTTGCTCAGGTGGCAATTGTCGGTTTTGAGATGGATTGGAGTTGGAAATGGCACTTGAGTTTACTTTTAGGTGCGTTGTTTTGTACGCAATTTATGCTGTCGGTGAGTTGCAAATCACATCAACGTATCTATGCGGCAGCAGCGATTGAAGGCGGATTATTTATATTAATTAATGGCTATAATTTTTGGCTGTGGCAGTGGGGGAGTGGATTTGATTACGCGCAATTGGTGTTGATTTTAAACGCATACTTAATCGTTATGCTGATTTTGGTGGCTACGCAAATCAATTGGCAACAACTAGAGGGCAGACGCTATTTTTCCTTACTCAGATTTGGTTTTCCGATTGCCTTAACGACTTTTTTATCTCTCGGATTAACGGCAAGTGGACGATTATGGATTGACTATTTTTTAGGAACGGAAGTAGTGGCGTGGTACAGTTGGTGGTTTCGCTTGACGATACTAAGCGTACTGTTTTTTCAAATTGTCAACACCGCATTTTTTAAAAAAATCTACCAAACCGCAGTGACTCAATTGGATAACTGGTTCAGTTTATTCTTGCTTGGTTTGACCGTTTTAAATATTGTTTTGTTGAGCTGTTTTTCCACTTTTGGTAAAACCCATTTGTTACTCTCCGAACTCCCTTGGCAAGGTCAACAATTACTAATTATCAACCTCCAATTTCAAATGCTTTTTTGGATTGGAACAGCATTATATGAAAATATTATTCAACGCGAACAACTAGCTAATGCTTTTGTCAAAAGACTTTTTATGCTTGTTGTTCTCTTTCCCCTCTTACTTTTTACCCTCCAATCGACTACCCTCCTGTCCTTAAATTCTCTCTGTTTAGTCAATGCTGCTTTGCTCTTTTTAGCGACCGAAATTCAGTTTCGACTTTTAGCTAAAAAACAAGCCGTTTTTACAAAAACACAAGGGATGACACGTGCGCTTATAGGCGTGCAAGTTTTCATCAATATAATGATGTAGAAGAGGGAAAAGAGATAGAATAAAAATCATCTCTTTTTCCTGCTTTCTCCAACAGTTTATCATGTGCCAAGCGATTAACTCTCCTAAAACTAAGCACTTACTCGGCGGGTGGCAGGTATTGTACTGTCTGAGCGGAGCGAGTTTACAATACTAGAATTTTTGGTTACTTTTTTTTCAATGAAAAAAGTAACAATATTCTAGCAATTGAATAAATGCGGTGGTTTTCAACTAAAAGTTTTATATGAAAACTGCCATGTCTTTTAATTCTTTCAACAGCTTAATAATCAACTAATTATGAAAAATATTTGCTTTATCGCTAACTTCTCCAAAACTCAAGTTTTTCACGCGATTGCTCAGCAATTTTCTCCGACAGAATACCGTGTTTTTTGGATATGTACTAATCAAAAAATAAGAGTAGAATTATTAGAAAACTATCCAGCAGAGCGAGTACTATTTTTACCGACAACCATACCGACTCAATCACCAGTTACGGATTTAAAAATTAATGAATTGTTGTATGGCGACCGCGTTTTACGATATGATTTACCAGCGGGCAAACGTTATTTGGAAAGCATTCAGCAACCAATTTATCAATTTATTCAGCAAAATAAGATTCGTTTAGTTTTTGGCGAACTCACCTGGTCACACGAAATTTTAATTCATCGGTTGTGTAGAAGTTGTAGGGAATTGAATTGCCAAATGCTTAATCCGCACGTTGTGCGTATTCCTAACCAAAGATTTGCCTTCTTTGTAGATGAACGCCAAAGTAAATTACTGTTGCTTAATCAAACTTACGCTTGGAATGGAGAAGCACTCAAAGCAACGCCACCTTCCTATCTGAAAATCAATGATCAACGCTTAAAAAAAGCTGCCTCGATCAGTGGTAGACTTCATCGTGTTAAACGCTTTTTGACCAATGAAAATATGGATAAAACCGATCCCGCTTTACTCAATCATTTGGGGTATCGTTTACGTACGCGCTGTGCCGAAGAATGGCGGAAAGAGACGTATCGCTGGGTTAAAAAAACGCCTTTTAAAGAGGTTCAAGAGCAACCGTACGTCTATCTCGGTTTGCACAAGCAACCTGAAGCTTCCGTCGATACTTTTGGACGCTATTACGAAGACCAATTACAAAATATCAAAAACCTTTGGCGGGCACTTCCTACGGGGTGGAACTTACTGATTAAAGAACATACCAATGCCATCGGCGATCGTTCACGTCGGTTTTATCAGGAAATCCAGAAGCTACCGAATGTATATTTAGTGGAAGAAACCACTAATTCGTATCAAATGATTCGTTCTGCAAAATTGGTAGCTACGGTCACGGGGACAATGGCTTACGAAGCAGCACTGATGGATGTACCTGCAGTAACGTTTGCACCCGTATTTTTTAATCGACTCAATGGTTGTCGGCAGATTCAGTTAGCGGATTTAAATCAATATAATTTAGCAGAAATTGCCGAGCAGTTATCACAGGAACAACCAAATATTCTCCGCTTTTCTGCTTACTTATGGAATAACTCTTGTGGCGGCACCTTGACAGATCCTATCAGTAATCCGAAAGTATTAGATGCAGCGAATATCAAATTGTTAAGCGATGGATTTAGATTGGCTATCTCTCGAATCTTTCTAGCCAAAGCTACAAAGAATATGTTAGTGGCAGTTTAATTTAGTTATCAGTGACTGGTAACTAGTTACTAACTCTTACATTATGAAAAATATAGAAAAATGGACCATCGTTGCCGTCGTTCTACTTTCGTGGACGGGCATTAGCGTAGCAAACTTAGGTAAGGCGATGGTTACACCTTTCCACTTGCTAATGGGCGCGTTTATTGGTTACGGAATTTTGGTGAGTCGTAAACAGCAGAATCACACGTTTGTATCGCTAGTTTTTCTGCTGGCATACGTACTTTTCGTGAATGCCTTGCAATTTCCGCGCATTCGTTACACCTCGATTTTGTACACAGTGATTTATGGAGTCGAGTTGACGATTTTATATAATCTACTGCGTCGCTGTCGCGCGGATAAAATTACTTTAGCTTTTAAGATCATTATTTATTCCTATTTGGCAAATATCTTTCTCGGATTTGTATTGGATACCTTGCATATTCACTCCTCCGCGTTGCTGCGATTTATTCGTATTTATTATACCGAAGGCAGCACTTCGGACGGGCGACCGATGGGCTTTTCTTCCGAGCCATCTTACGCTACTTTTATCATGGCGGTTGCTTTTATGTGTTACAGTCACCTGCGCGGACACGTACGGGATAAAACGACTTTAAAACTTTTCATTGCCGTCATTTTGGGAGTGGTTTTTAGTAAATCGGCTTATGGGTTTGTTTTTGTAGCCGTTTTGATCTTAGACTGGGCGTGGATCTTTTTTCAGCAAGGAGATCGGCTACTACGCAATGTTTTTCCATTTCTACTTTTGGTTGGATTATTTGGTGGTTTGGTGTTTGCGCAAGTGTCTGAAAATGAATCGGTTACGCGGATTCGGAAGTTTTCTACTGCACTGCTAGATAATTCAGTGAGTGGGCAAAAAAAGATGCGTAAACTACAGGAAGCAGATGGTAGTGCTTTTGCCCGAATTGGACCAACTTATATGTTATTTAATACGGGCGATGACTATGCGATCAACTTTTGGTTGGGCGAAGGTGCGGGTGCAGCTGGGGAATTTCTAGCGCTCTTTTTAGTCGGCATTTTAGTGGATGAAGGTCGGACTTCCGTTGATGCGGGTATTATTCCTTCGTTTGTTTTTGACTATGGAATTATTGGCAGTTTTCTCTTCTTTCTCTTCCTGTTAAACTGCTTTTATAATTTATCTTTTTCTTTCTGGCTACTCCTTTTATTAATCCTACCCAATGCTAATATCAATACGCAGCTCATTTGGTTTACGATTGCAGCATTTTTATTTGTTTCTATTGTTGAAAAAGCGCGGATTTTACCAAAAAACGAAGAATTTCAACCGATTCTCGAAAGAACGGGATCGACATAGCTGTTTTTTGTCAATTTGAATAAAAAATTGAACATGAAACAGAAAATACTTATTGATGCGCGCTGTGTGGGGGGCGAAGGTCAAGGAATGTTAACTTATTTGAAAGGACTATATAATGCGCTGTATGAAACGCAGGGTGAACATTATGAATTCCACTTCGCAGGCTATGATCGTGAAGCGATTCAAAATGCCTTTCCGTTTGTACAGGCAGCACATATTCATTTATTAGAAAACCATTCACGTTGGCGACTTTTTTTGTGGGAATACCCGCGTTTACTGCGCAAATTAGATATTGATTGGGCGCATTTTCAATACGTTACGCCATTTATAAAAATGTCACGGCAGATCGTTACAACACATGATGTATTGTTCTTAGATTTTAAAGAAGAATTTAGTGCTTGGTATCGCTGGCAACGGAAACTACTCTTTAGATCATCGCTTTATGCGAGCGATATTCGGTTAACGGTTTCGGAATATTCACAACAGAAAATCGCGCAACATTTTGAGCTGCCTGCTGCTACATTAAGTATTACGCCCAATGCTGTTCCTGCTCATTTTTTTCAATCTTATAATCAAAAAACGGCGCAGTCTTACATTGCAGAATGTTTTGGTGCCCAGCGATATTGGCTATATGTTAGTCGTATAGAAAAGCGTAAAAATCATGAATTACTGTTGCGTGCTTTTGCTGATTTGAGCGAGCGTTACCCACAGCGCGAACTAGTCTTAATTGGTAATAATACTCTAGAAGATACGGAACTGGAAGAGTTGATTCAAACCTATCAAAAGCGCTTTCCTAATCGTATTCATTGGTATAAAAATGTATCAGATTCCGATTTGTTATTGTTTTATCGAGCTGCTGACTTGTTCGTTTATCCAAGCAAAGCAGAAGGATTCGGTATTCCACCCTTAGAAGCAGCAGCAGCGGGTATTCCGACGATTTGCGCGAATAATACTGCATTATCCGACTTTACCTTTTTTCAGGATAATTTATTTATGGATAATGATCTAGCTGATTTGAAAAAATGTATCATCCAGCACGAAGAGCAACCACAATCGCCAGTCGCATTAGCTGGTATTAAACGCAGAATACAGCAAAAATATAACTGGAATAATAGTGCGGCTGTACTTCATCGTACAATTCAAATCACAACAACGGCGCAAAAACACCAAAAAACGAAACATCCCTACCAAAAAACGAAAATCACCGCTTTTACCTCCCTTTTCGACGCATCTTTGTAGCGACTTCTAAATGAAGGATATCGGCTTTTTAAAAATCCTCCACCCCCTTTTCACTATCTTTTTAAACATCAAACATTAAAAAACATGCTTAATCTAAACGGTAAATCAATCTTAGTTACAGGAGGTACAGGTTCTTTTGGCAAAAAATTTATTAAAACCGTACTCGACCGCTTTCCACAAGTTAAACGTATTGTCGTGTATTCGCGTGATGAACTCAAGCAATACGAAATGATGCAGACGTTTTCTCCTCAGAAATACCCGGCAATGCGCTATTTTATTGGTGATGTGCGCGATGCTGCTCGTTTGGAACGCGCTTGTCAAGGCATTGATATTATTGTTCATGCAGCTGCACTCAAGCAAGTACCATCGGCAGAATATAATCCAAATGAATGCATTAAAACCAATGTAATGGGTTCGCAAAATGTCATCAATGCGGCATTGAATACTAAAGTAGAATGTGTCGTTGCATTATCGACCGACAAAGCAGCAGCACCAATTAATCTATACGGAGCGACGAAGCTGTGTTCGGATAAACTATTCGTAGCGGCAAACAATATGCGTGGCGACCGCGATTTGCGTTTTTCGGTCGTGCGTTATGGAAACGTAGCCGGTTCGCGCGGCTCAGTGATTCCATTCTTTTTGAAAAAGCGTAAAGAAGGATTTTTACCATTGACACATGATGAAATGACGCGTTTTAATATCTCGCTAGAAGGTGGGGTAGAATTAGTGATGTTTGCGATTGAAAACAGTATTGGTGGAGAAATTTTTGTTTCCAAATTACCTTCTTATCGCTTAGTAGATGTAGCTACGGCAATTGCGCCCGATTGTGAACAACGCGTTATTGGCATTCGTCCAGGAGAGAAATTGCACGAAGAAATGATTACTTCAGCAGATTCTTTTAACACTATCGAATTGGAGCAACATTATATTATCTGTCCAACCAATTTAAATTATCAAAATATCGATAAAAACACTTATCTCTCACACTACGAAAATTTTGCTGCACGACCTGTTCCCGTCGGTTTTAGTTACAACTCAGGTGAAAATACAGAATGGATGAATATTGAAGATATTCGGACTTTGATCCGCCAACACGTTGACCCATCTTTTGAACCATCGGAAATGTTTGCAGTAGCTTAAATTTTAATGAATTAAGGATTTGTGAAATGTGTATTTCCAATCAACACATATAACTACTATCTATTCTAGCACGCCTGAAGATGTCTCATCTTCGGGTGTTTTTTTTGCCCTGTCACATTTACCCCTAGCATGGTTTTTGATTCTATTTTTATAGCGATATATTTAAATATCTGACTGATTCTTATTCAGTTGATAACCAGTAGTTTATCGTTGATGATGAGTTGTCGGTTGAAGTTTTATACGCTATCCAATATTATTGCGTCGTTTTTTTGACCTGTTTTAACCTTATTTATTTTGTTAACTATCGGCTATATATACATGGAAATAGATATATTTTCATTGTGTTCCGATCTAATTTTTTACCCATGAAAGGCATCGTTTTTACTGAGTTTTTGACCATGATTGAGCAGCAACATGGTTACGATTTAGTGGATGAATTATTAGTGGAATCTGATTTGCCTTCGGGCGGAATTTATACTGCAGTAGGAACTTATGCACATAGCGAAATGGTGACATTAGTAAGTGGATTAAGTCAGAAAACCCAAACGCCCTTGCCTAATTTATTAAAGGCTTTTGGTCGTTACCTTTTCGGTACTTTTAAAAAAGGGTATCCCGCTTTTTTATCGGCAGCTGGTAATGCATTTGACTTTTTGGAAAGTATTGAAAAATACATCCACGTAGAAGTGAGAAAGCTCTATCCTGACGCAGAATTACCTCGTTTTCAAACACGAGTGATTGATGAAAAGACACTGGAAATGATTTATCATTCCGACCGCCGTATGGCAGATTTTGCGGAAGGATTGATCGAGAGTAGTTTGGAACATTACAACGAGCCAGCCGAGATACAACGAGAAGATGTAGAACGAGATGGGAGCGAGGTGCGGTTTTTAATTTGTAAAAAATAGTCTATGCAAGAAATTGAGTTGCTCAAAAGACGACTGGATCGCGAACGCAGAGCGCGACAACAGGCTGAGGCTATTTTGGAACAAAAAGCCCTTGAACTCTATCGAACCAATCAAGAATTAAAGCAACTTAATGAAGAGCTAGAGTACAAAATTGCTGCCCGTACGGTGGAGTTACGACGTAGCGAAGATAAGTATCGCGGGATCATTGAAAATATGGAATTGGGACTGCTAGAAGTCGATAACAATCACGTTATTCAGCACGCTTATGATTGGTTTTGCGATATGACGGGTTACACTGCGGAGGAGTTAGTTGGGCGCAATGCGCAGGAAGTATTTTTGGCGGATGATGCGTTTAAACCCGTAATGGCCAACGAAGAAAATAAACGCAAGCAAGGACAAGCAGGCGTTTATGAAGTGCAGATAAAAAACAAAGCAGGGGAGTTGATGTGGGTATTGATTAGTGGTGCGCCGATTTATAATTTAGAAGGAGAAGTGACGGGGTCGATTGGAATTCATTATGATTTGACCGAACGTAAACGTTTGGAACAACAACTACTAGAAGCTAAACGAGTAGCAGAAGCAGCGCAAGAAGCAGAGAAACAGTTTTTGGCAAAAATGAGTCACGAAATTCGTACGCCACTCAACGCTATTATCGGCATGGCGCACCTGCTGTATGATACCAAACCAACGGAAGAGCAACGGGAGTTTCTATCCATTTTACGCAGTTCATCCAATATACTGCAAAGCCTAATTTCGGATATTTTGGATTTCTCCAAAATCCAGGCAGGTGAAATTCAGGTACACGCACAAGAGTTTGATTTGATTGGTTTAGTGAAGTCCTTGCAAAAAACTTTTCAACTCAAACTGAAGGAACAACCCATCGAGGTCGTCGCGCAGATCGATCCACGGTTGAACAACTTAGTTGTTGGAGATAAGCTATTGCTCAATCAAATTTTGATGAATCTAATGGGTAACGCTGCAAAATTTACTCATCAGGGCGCGATTGGTATTGTAATAGAAGTGCAAAACGAAACGGAGCAAGCCGTTGAATTACTATTCAAAGTATTTGATACGGGCATTGGTATTCCACCCGAAAAACAAGATCTGATATTTCAAGATTTTAAGCAAGCAGATGAGAATACGCGGCATCGCTATGGCGGGACGGGGCTTGGTTTGGCGATTGTACGAGACTTGGTCGAGTTGCAAAAAGGGCAGATCCACGTCATTAGTGCTGAGGGAACGGGAACTACTTTCAAGTTTAAGTTAACTTATCCTAAAGGCAGTTCTAATATAGACATAATTCCAGAACGAAATATACTTTCGGAGTCTTTAGCCAATTTAAGCCAGTGCGGTATTTTAGTTGCGGAAGACAATTATATGAACCGTAAATATATTTCTAATCTGCTCCAAAAGTGGCAACTACCTTTCCAGATGGCGGTCAATGGACGGGAAGCAGTAGAGATGGCATCTATGCAGAAATTCGACTTGGTTTTTATGGATATTTCTATGCCTGAGATGAATGGTTATGAAGCGACGATCAGCATTCGCAATACTAAAAATCCGAACCAAGAAACGCCTATTATCGCACTGACCGCTTCTGCACTTCTATCCAAAAAAGACGAAGCATTAGAGATAGGAATGACAGAATATTTATCTAAACCCTTTCAGCCGCGGACCCTCCTGAAGGTGATTCAGCGTTATTTAAAAACAGATGCAGTCATTGAAAATTCATCGCAACTTATCCCTTTTGCAACGGGCTTAGATCGCGATTATTTGGCAGAATTTTACCAAGACGATTATGAATACGCGGCGGATATGTTTGCGACTTTCTTGGATTATACCGTAAAGGAATTTCCGAAAATTCAATCCTTCTTTTTAGAAAAAGACTATGCTGCTACGCAAAAATTAGTACACAAACTCAAACCTACTTTTGCGATGGTTGGCTTGACGGACTTAGAACATTCGTTAACGATATTGGAAAAAGATTTGGAAGAACAGCCAGCACAAGTGGCATTAGTTGATTTGCAAAGTATTGAAAATCAGTTGACTAAGTCTGTTCCAATTTTGCAGGATACCCTCCGTAAATTAGAAGAAATAGCAACCGTTTAGCTTAAATCACTCCCTACAACTACTTTTTAAATTTAGAAATTCAACCAGTATGAAATGTATTATTGTAGACGACGAATTGATGGCGCGTAAGTCGCTAGAGCGTTTTTGTAGTAAAATCGATTTCTTGCAGCTTGTGCAAACCTGTGAAAATGGACGCGAAGCATTGGAGGTGATTAGTCAGCAAGACATAGACTTGATTTTTTTGGATGTTGAAATGCCTGAATTAACAGGAATTGATCTATTGGAAAAGGCAGCGGCATTGCCACAGGTAATTTTTATTACCTCCAAAACGGAATATGCCTATGATGCTTTTCAGTATCAAGTAACAGACTATTTGAAAAAGCCGATCAACTTTTTACGCTTCCAACAAGCGGTGCAAAAAGCAAAAGAAGTGCATGAGCAGCAACAAGCCGACTCGCAAACGACGCAGAAAGAAGTATATGTACGCGAAGATGGTCGTTTGGTCAGATTGCCGTTTGCAGATATTCTCTATTTTGAAAATGTAGGCGATTATATCCGAGTAAAAACGGAACGCAATAGCCACATTATTCATGGTAGTTTAAAAAGCGTAGCAGCGCGGCTAAATCATCCACAATTTCTAAAAGTGCATCGCTCTTTTATTGTCAATTTGGATAAAATTAAAGACATCGAGGAAAATACCTTAGTCATTGATAAAAAGGTCATCCCGATCAGCCGCGCTAATAAACCGTTGTTGTTAAATCGGTTGAATTTGCTGTAAAGATCGATTACTGTTCCACTGCACCGCGAATATTCCAATTGATACTTGCGCCGGAGCGTTCGGTGAACGTCAACCAATTGCCGTCATTTTCTTCGTATAGCCAGTCCCCTG
>JBGCES010000641.1:0-5054 GCA_045106545.1 Saprospiraceae bacterium | reverse complement strand
TTTTTAAATATTTTTTTCTTAATTAGGTTTCTGTAGATGTATTTAGTTTCATTTCGTCTAAGTTTTGATTAACAAAAACGTTAGACTCTGAATATCAGGTAAGGTTTAATGTGGTAATTACTTAGTTAAAGGGTCAAAGGTAAAGGGGTAAAGGGCAACCCACGATTTGTACGCCATTAGATTTATTTAATTGCCGTAATCGAAACACTGGTCACTCGTGCAGCAATGTCCTTCGCTTCTTCGCTGTCTAAACTGAAATTCATCTGCTGGGCGATTTTCATAATCTGCGGATCGGTCAGCATCAATTCCAAGGGGAATTGCGCTTTTGATTCTACTTTGATATTAGAAAAGCCTGCGTCTTTGATGTACTGTAAGTAATCTTTCAACGGTTCTGCACCCGCTACACAAGCGATATGACCCGCCAACGAATTTTTGATAAAATCAGGTAATTCGCGCTCCAACACAATATCACTGACGGTAAGTTTTCCGCCCGGTTTTAATACCCGATAAGCCTCTTGATAAACCTTGTCTTTATGAAGTGATAAGTTGATGACGCAATTGGAAATAACGTGGTCAGCAATGTCGTCGGCTAATGGTAACGCTTCAATATCACCTTTGACAAATTCAATGTTTTCATAGTTTCCTTTACGTGCGTTTTTATTAGCTAAACGAAGCATATCGTCGGACAAATCTACTCCGATAACTTTTCCCGTTGAACCAACAGTGCGAGCAACAATAAAAGCATCAAAGCCTGCGCCCGAACCTAGATCAATGACCGTTTCGCCCGACTTGATTTCGGTTAAAGCGGAGGGATTACCACAACCGACGCCCAAGTTAGCGTTTTCGGGTACTTGCTCCAAAATGGCTTTCGAATAGCCAATATTTTCCGCGATGGTATTCGCCTGCGCACTCGTATCGCAGCAAGCGAACAATTTAGAAAAAAGCCCGCCTGTTTTTGACTTGGCTAATGCGCCATAACTATTGATAACCGATTTTTTTACTGTACTTGTATCCATGATGAATAATGTTTGGGAATGCGAAAAGCAATTTGTAAATCTTAATGTCAGAAGTGAATGTCGCGTACACTTTTACATTTTGAATTCTACATTTTACATTTCCTGTGTGAACGAATGATACAAATATGCAGGGTCGCTGACTGCCATCAATTGATCTAGGTCAAGTTCGGATAATTTTTTTACGAATGCGGCTCAAGGTTTCGGGCGCAACTTGCAAGTAAGAAGCGAGATATTGTAGTGGAACGCGTTGGAGGAGTTCGCCATCTTCTGCTAAAACTTGTTGGTAGCGTTCGGTAGCAGACAAGTCATTGAGGAAGCGATTGTGGCATTCCGTATTGATAAATTCGTGTTCAGTAGCTATTCTACCGACCTGTTGCCAAAAGAGTTCCTTTTGATACAATTGTTGCAGTGAATGGTAAGAAAATACAACTAGTTTACAAGGCTCTATCGCTTGGATGGATAACTCGCTCGGTGTATTGGTAATCAAGCTGCGGTAGGAGCAAGTAATGGTATTTTCTTTACAAAAGCAGGTCGTTATTTCTTTTCCATCATGCAGATAAAATAGCCGAATCAAACCCGTTTCGATAAAAGCGATATTTTTTCCAATTCTACCTTGCTGCAAAAAGTAATCGCCCGCTTCGAGTTCAATGACGGATAGCAACGGAAGAATATCCGTAAATAGCGAAGGGCGATAATGTGGGAATTGTCTGAGGTAGTCGTTGAATGCCTGCATACTTTAGGTATTTTCTTGCCTTTATCTCTACGCCGTAGCTTTCCGCTACCGCCTAGATAAATTGATTAACTTGTGACTTTGAGATCTTCGCAATTTTTTCTACCGAAAAAACCTTTGTGACCTAACCTTGTCGCGGGCGTGTTAGGGCGGAAAACTCTGCGCCTCAGCGTCCTTTGCGTTTTATAAAATGTATACATTTATATGTCAGTTTACGTAGATTCTAACAGGTTTACAAGCTACGCGGTAGAAGGAATCTACGGCGTAGCAAATCAACTGTATTTATTATTTATTCTACTTGAAGAAATTGTTTTTCATTTAATCGTTTCGCCGAATTTGCATCGTGCGAAGGTAGAAATATTAACTTTCGTTGTTGGGCATAAGTCGCAATATTACGATACGTTTGGCGACTGGCTTTATAATTAACATTAATACCAGGCAAATCGTTGGCGAGCAATTGGTCTTGATTATAACAGACATCACCTGCAAATAAAATGTCAAAATCATCGGTTTTGAAAAGAACAGAGGCATGATGTTTCGTATGTCCATGGGTCGGAACGAGCAGCACATCTTCTGCCGTTGTAAGCGGATAAGCATGGTGAAATACCTCGACGAAGTCTTTTTTGTAGCTAACCGCTTTGGGTTTAAACCAATCAGGTACTAATTCAGGAAAATGACTAGATGGATGTTTAAATTCATTAGCATTTACAATGATTTCTACTTTAAGAAAATCCTTAATGCCGTCTGTATGGTCTAAATGTAAATGGGTCAATACCACATTTTTAATGCTATCATTGCTAATGCCCAATTGGCGCAATTGAAATCCAATTTCATTCTCTTTGCTCACTTGAAACTTTAGATTTCTCGCGCTGTATTTCGCTATTATTTTTCCCGCAGGATTGAAATAATCAGGATTCATGACTGCTGCGTTTTCTCCTGTATCAATGACGATTACACCCTCTGGATGTTCAATGACCCACACCCAAATCGGCATAAACTCCGTAAAATGTTTATCGAAAGATATTTTAAATGGCGTAAGAAAGTGGGCAGTGTGATTGGTTAAATGCGAACGTTTGACCGCAACTGTACCCGTTTGAATCGCATGAATTTTTACGGCTTGCTCGTTGCATTTTACCGTTGTCGTTTGGGTAGTGACTTTGGCTAAATCATTGGAAAAATCATCAGCAAAATTATTCGTGGAAGCGAGATAATTTTCGGATTGATTAGAGGAAAATTTTCCAAAGGAATTAATCGGTAAAACGCTCGTTGTCGCTAGGCTTGAAATAGAATGAATGAAAGTTCTTCTTTGCATAATTGGTTATTATTTTTTTGTTGATGCAAAGTTGAAGTCATTCTAGCGCATTTCTTTTTACCAATGTTAAAAAATCATTTCATAGCTCTGACCCTACTCAACGTCACTTGTGTCATGCCTAAAAAAGAAGCCAAATCGCCCAACGAAATCCGATTGATACAGTTGGGATAACGATCTAAAAAATCTTCGTAGCGTTTTTTAGCCGACTCAAACTGCATGGAATTTATACGATTTTGCAATTGAACCAATGCCATAATCGTCAATTTTCGTCCCAAACGTTCCAATTCATGATGCTCTGCAAATAGACGTTCCAAGTCGGTATAGGAAATACCAATGAGCTCCGCATCTTCGATCAATTTTACATAATGTACGCTCGGCGTTTGCGTCAGAAAACTAGCTACTGAAGTCAAGAGGTTGCCTTCATCGCTGATCCAATCAATAATCTCTTTGCCGTCTTTTAAATAAAATACCTTTCCAATCCCCGTTTTGACAAAGTAAAGGTATTGACTGGTTTGACCAGATTTTAATAAGTATTTTCCTTTCGGAAAATGAAATGTTTTACATTTTGCCGCAAAAGCATGACAACTCTTGGGCGTCAGTGGAGAAACTTGTCGTAGATACGCAATGAATGATTCCATGTGATGTTTAGCTGTTAGTTGAATCGATATGTTCACTTATTGATGGCGATATGGTGCGATTGTCTAATTGTGCTTATGCAACATCTGTCACAATCTCACAATTTGACAATTTTACCATTTAAAACGCTTCACAAGTTGTAAAGTCGATTCTGCAATTATCATTTCCAAGGACCATCTTTTGTCACGGGTGTAAATACTTTATCGTCGTAGCGAAATAATCCACCCCATCCACCAAACCAAAACCTGTTTTCTCGATCTCGATAAATGCTTAATATAGAAGCGTGTAGACCAACTTCTTTATAATAATGATGGAAGTGCTCACCATCATATTGATACACGCCATTATTTTCTACTCCAAACCAAATATTGCCATTATCATCTTCAAAAAACGCGTTGACTTCAATACCTTCTACAACGCCACTTTTTGTAAAATTGGTAAATTTTTCACCATCAAATACGCTTAAACCGCCACCGAACGTACCTATCCATAAATGCCCTTTGGTATCTAACATAAGTTCATAGATCGCATTGTCTGCTAATCCATCTTTGGTCGTAAAATGGGTAAAAGCGTTACCATCGTATTTGCAAATACCATAACCATCTGTCCCTAACCACAAGTTACCTGCCGCATCTTTTACTATTCCCGTAATTCTATCTGGAGCGTAGATCGAATTCGTCTGTTCTAGTTGCGGTTGAGGAACGGCGATATTAATAAATTCACTTCCATCGAATCGACTTAATCCTTGATTATGCCCGAGCCAAAGTAAGCCTTTAGAATCGATCATTAAACTCCAAATTTCTGCATTCAATAATCCGTGATTTTCATTGAAAACCGTAAATGTTTCCCCATCGTATTTATTTAATCCAGCTCCCGTAGCAATCCAGATATTACCTGATTGGTCTTCTGCGATTCCCGTTACCCGATCACCACTAAACCCTTCTTTTTCAGTGATATACCTCAACGTATCGCCATCATACTGCATCAAATCATACACATTCGTCCCAAACCAAAGATTACCTTTACTATCTTGAAATATTTTGCGTAAGTGTTGACACAATTGTCCTTCAATAAAAAATAGTGGATCTTTAAATGTGCTAGTTGAACTAGAAATCAGCGGTGCACTTTCCTTGGTAGTTGCATCCATTTCTACTTGTCCATGACAAGAAGGTAGAAGTAGGAATAAGCTGATGATGGCTAACATATTTATTAATCGGGACGGGTTCATATTTTCATTAATGGTTGAATTAAAAGTTAAATTGTACTAATATCCCTAAGTTGCAATGAATAGTTGAATACATTTGCGGCAACTAACTTTACTGGCATTAGAATAGTTTATAAATCGACGCGCACTTACTAT
>JBGCES010000640.1:0-6399 GCA_045106545.1 Saprospiraceae bacterium | reverse complement strand
CCAGGAATATTATCAGAACCCGTAAATATGTAACTTCCAGCGGTCAGTGAAGGATTGACTTTGCCAATATGAATGATACCATTACTTTTAGTATTCCCATATTGATCTTTGGTATCTCGATAATAAGAAAGCCACGATTCTGTTCCTCTCTGACCGGGTGGATCATAACTAGCACCTGTAGCCCCAGGAATTGCCCCCCACATATCGGTCGTATAATCGTATTGAATCCATTGATAAGAAATAGAACCACATCCAACTGAACCAGCATCTGTGGAATTAATTCGGGGAATATCTGCGCCCACACATAAGTTACCTGGACCTACATAAGACCCCGCCACGACTGTATTGCTATGCACAACATTCACCCCTAGTGTAAATTCACCAACATCCGTTGATGCACCTTCGACAAATACCTTATACGTACCAGGACAAAGGGTTCTTACGATCCGTGATTTTGTACCAGAACCGCTATTGTCATCGGCTGCGATTAGACCATTAGAATTATTTAATAATCGCAAGTAGGTATTGAAATTGGTACTACCATAGTCCGTGCTGATCGTAACGACACTCGGCTTACTAATCGAAAAAGAATACGTTACATCAGGAGATGTATTATAAGCTGAGCGAGTATAACCACTATTGGTATTTGAACCGTCTGGACGCGCTCGATTAGAGTTAAAATGGGTACGGGTTTGACCGTTGCCAATTGAGCCAAAAGTGAGGGGGTCACTACGGGTATCTCCTTTGCTATATCGCCAAGCGATGCGGTATGCACCTTTTGACCAGTCATTAAATGCATCATATTCAATCGTACGAAAGCTACACGGATTGCCTCCTTTGATAGTCAAATCATCCCAGCGGCAGTGAACATTATTATCTTCATTAAATAGATCTAGATCCCAGTAACAATCATGTGCGCCGTCATTTTCGTGCGCTCGCATGGAGGTATATATTTTAGTAGTACTCGCTACGTTCGTAGAAGTATTGTCGCTGGAGATTTTCTTTTTAGGATATTCTCTTAACCAGCTATCTGCGTTGTAACACCAAAAACCAGATTGATAATTACTTTCTAAACAAGAAAGACCCGAATACGAACTACTGGTGCGCCAAAACCAACGCCAAGTGGGTTCTTCTTCGTCGCTATCGTTGTTGACGTTCCATTCGAGGGCATAAATTTCAGCGTAATAATTAATTAAATTATCGTTGGTCACCTGCGCTAAAGCGGCTTGCTGGACAGCGGTGAGTACGAATAAAATCAGAATCTTACGAACTAATTTCATGAGTAAAAATTTTTAGGTTACTGTGGTTAAATAATAGATAGTAGTCTCCATTTAGAGAATTAGAAATTGAAATAACAAAGTAGTAATACGTACCCACCACTCCTTTATTTCTCGACATTAGTTTATTGCAAAAAAGGCGAAAGGTGACCTTAACGAATACAATTATTCTATATTTTTATAGTCAAACAGAAGCCTGTTGCTTTATTGTTAGACGCAATAAAATAACTCAGCCGAGCTATAGATAGTCGAAAGAAAAAGTTAATGTTGTTAGATTAGTTTGGAAAGAAAAAGTAGCTATTGATAGCTTTGTTTGGTTAATACCAAAGGTATAGAAAAAGGAGGAAAATCATCTGCACATTTTTATCAAATACTAGCACATTTTAATCAAAAAAAAAAAATGTTAGCACTTATATTGCATTGAGAAATGAGTAAACATTTTAAGTCGCTGATAATCAGTCAATTAGACTAGGACAAATCTTGCAACGAAGAAAAAGATAAAAAAGGGCGTGTCCACTTTGAATTACTGCAATTGTTGCAAAATTTCTTCCGCCGCTGCATTTTTAAACTGCCCCGATTCTATCCCGTGAAAAACAGTTTTCGCCGCCTCTATCTTTTCCAATTGCAAATATGTCAACCCCAAATACCAAGTCGCCTGTTCGCGCAAGCGCGGGTATTGTTGTAGTTCGCTAAAGCAAGCAACATTATTCGCGGAAGCGGCGACGCCTAATTGCGCGACACATTCGTAAAGGCGATAGAGTGGTTGCTCAGGTTGTTGTTGAGCGAGGGTGGCAAATTGAGTGGTGGCGAGTGGATAATTTTGGTTGGAATAATTGGCAATGGCTTGCTGTAATAATTCGGAATCGACCGCAGTGTCAGAGCGTTGAGTGAGCACCATAGCGTAAGGGGTATAGTGTGCAGCAAAAAGATCTTGCTCTGAGATAGCTGGATTAATCAGTATCCACCAAGCAGCGAGTCCGACCATTAAAATCGCGGCAGCAGCCCCTAGTTTTTTTATAAAAGAAAAACGCACAATTTTCGCATCGGAAGGTGCTTGCCATTCGGCATCCGTTTGCACTAAAACATCTGACAAAGCACGCAACTTCTTATCGCCGATGGTCTCGGCAATTTCCCGTTCTAAGCGATTATGTTTTTCCTGTTCGGACATTTTATTGGTTGAATTTTATTCGGCAAAGGGTGAAAGGTAAAAAGTAGATTGTTCAATATGAAAAAACATTTACGCTGCATTTTTATGAAACGCGGAGTTCGCGAAGGCGCAGAGTTTCGTAAAAAAATCGGCTAAGTGGTTCTTCATTTTAAATAGCCAACTCTTAGCCCTTTATCTCCTCAAACAACGGATCCGCCTGAATCCGCTTGATCAATTGCTCTTTGCACTGAAACTTGCGTTTTTTAATATAACTTTCGCTTGTATCCAGTTGTTTTGCCATTTCCCGTACGGGCGTTTTTTCAAAGAAAAGTGACAAAATTTTGCGACAGCTTTCGCCTAATTGTGCAAAGTGTTTTAAGTATAATCGCTTGCGTTCCGCTTGTTCCATACTCGCTTCTATCCCTTCGTCTTTATCCATTTCCACATCGGGAACATCCGCCACATTTTCGGTCAATCCGCGGCGGCGCAAACGCGTCAGCCACAAATTGCGGCACATGATTCGCAGATAACTCTTTAATGTACAAGTCAGCTTAAAATCACCCTTCTCTAAACGACTGTACAACGCCATTAACGCCTCTTGAAAAATATCGCGCGCATCCGCTTCGTTCCCGCTGTTTTCTTTGACGTAAGTTATCACGGCAGGTAACGCCAGATCGTAGAGTTGACGCACAGCGATGCCATTGGCACGTTGTAGCCCTACGAGCAATTCAGAGTCTTTTTCGTTGCGAGTTGAGATCATAAATAGATAGCAGAACGGGCGAAAAGGTTACCCAATGTGCTTATTTATTATTTCTGTGTTTCTTAATTTCTTGACAAAGGTAACTTTTTGTCTTACTTTGCTATATAAATTCGATCCTGAAAAACATTCCATCTACTAAGTACGCCTTAATTTATGTTTCAACAGTATTCCTTCATCTTGCTTTCGCTCCTTTTTTTGTTGCCAAACAATAATGTATTTGCCCAATCAGCAATTTATGATAGTTTGTTCACCGCAGGTCGAACTGCTTACCGCAATGGAGACTATGATGCAGCTCAATCGTTTTATTTAACGGGTTTGGAACGAGCAAAAAGCGACACTGCTGAAACGTTAGCCACTGAATTAGAATTTAAAAATTATTTGGGTGATGTCTATCGTAAAAAAAGAGATTTTGATACCGCGCTTAGTTATTATGATGATGTGGTAGAAAGAGCTTATGAGGTAGATGAAAATGTTTACGTCTGGGGGAGACAAAATCGCGCAGTTCTATACTATGAACAACATGAATTAGTAAAAGCAATTAATGAATATTCCGCCCTGCTTCCCTTAATTAGTAGCACTAAGTACGAATATCCGATTGATTACGGCAATACCCTCATGAACCTCGCCAATAATTATAATGATATGAATGATTATGTGCGTGCCGAGGATATGATGCTCAAAGCACTTGCCGTTTTTGAAGTAGCAGCGGAACCAGATGGGATTGAATTTAATCGAATCTATAACAATTTAGGCGTGCTTTATCGCGGCACTGGCGACTATCCACTTGCCATCGAGTACGCGGAAAAAGCGTTGGGCGTAAAACTTAAAAATTATGCTTCTGATCATCCAAGTGTAAGTAAATATTATTTCAATTTGGGGGGTATATACTTGGATGCAGGACAAGCAGAAAAAGCACTTCCGCTATTTAAAAAAACGTTAGAGCTAGATCGTAAAAATTACGGTGAACAACATTACTATACTATTGAATCTAAAGGGAGTGTTGGCGATGCCTTAGCAGCATTAAAACGCTACGACGAAGCACTGCAATATTACCAAGCAGCCGACGATATTCCTGCAGATGATCCAGATGCCACCCATCCTGATATTATCCAACTTTATCTCACTGCGGGAGAGGTGTATCAAAAGATGGAACAGTACGAGAATGCACTAAAATCACTGGAAATTACGGAAAATAGATTAAAAAGTGTTGGTGATGTCCCACCAGCTATGCAAGTTGATTTGACTTTGGTCAAAGCTGAAATTTTGCAGCAGCAAGATAGTATTCAAAAAGCTGTACAATACGTAAAAAACGCCGTGCAGATACTCACCAAGGAACAAATTGAAGATGATCAGATCCCTGACTATACCAAGGTTATAGATCATAAAATGTATATCGTAGTACTGGAAAAATTAGCAGAACTATATACGACTGTTCCTGCTGGAAAATCGGTAACTACTTCGCAACTCAAACAAAGTTTTTCAGCGCTGGAAGCTGCTATTTCTACGATCCAGTGGTTAAGAACGACCTACCATAGCAATGAAGCCAGACAATATTTGAATAATGAAACCGAGGCTATTTTTACCAAAGCAGTCGGCACAGCTTACGAATTATATCAACAAACCAGCGATTTTGATTATCTAAAAAAAGCCTTTTACCTCGCCGAAGCGGGTAAAGCAAATATTCTGCGCAATGTAGTCAATGAAGGTTTGGCATTGCGCTCCTCAGGTATTCCAACGGGTTTACTGGATTCATTAGACGATTTGCGCAATCGAATTGGCGGTCTGGCGGAAGAATTGGAAGAAGCAAAAAGTGAAACAGCTGCGCCCAAGGCAATTGAAAAAATCAAAAATCAGCGTTTCCAACTCAATACTCAACACGCGGAATTAGTTACCTTTTTTGAAGAAAAATATCCTAATTATTATGCGTTAAAATTTGGTCAACAAGCGACGGATTTGAACACTATTCAAAGTAAATTAGCAGAACAAAAAACGACGCTCCTCTCCTATTTTTATGATAACAAATACGTATATTGTTTTCACCTTTCGGCAAAAGATTTAACGGGTACTCGACGCGCACACGATGGGAAATTAGCAGAAACAATTACTAATTTACGTACTTTTTTAACGCCCGAAAAAGCACTAAATGCTTCGACTACTGATGCGCAACGAATGACTGATTTATTGCAGCAATTAAGCGAATGGACATTGCCCGATTTATCCATATCTGAGACGCAGCAATTACTGATTGTGCCACACGGTTTGTTGTATTATTTACCTTTTGAAATATTACCACTTCAGCAAGAAACGAATAAAAATACTAATACTTATTTGATTCAAACGCATTCTGTTTATTACAGCGTTTCTGCTGATTTTTGGGCAAAAGAGACCCATCAAAATCATGAAAACACGACGGAATCATTTGTTGGTTTTGCGCCAAAGTACAACGGAACAAAGAACGTTTTAGCGACGCGTGGCGGCTGGTCAGCTTTACAATGGAATGTCTCCGAAGTAGAATCCGTTCAGCATTTATTGGGTGGAACAATTTTTACGGCAACCGAAGCAACAGAAGATAATTTCCGTCAAAACGCACCTCAAGCCAATATTTTGCACTTAGCGATGCACGCCACCGTAGATGATAAAAATCCACAGCGATCAGGCTTAGTGTTTTCTACCGAGGCAGATCCGACTCCAGAACAAAAACTAAATTTATACGAAATTTACAACCTCAATTTAAACGCCGAAACGGTCGTGATTAACGCATGTAATACAGGTTATGGAAAGTTAGCAGCTGGTGAAGGCGTACTGAGTTTGGCGCACGCCTTTAATTACGCTGGGGCGCAAAATACGCTAATGAACCTGTGGCTGGCAGACGATGAAGCCGCCTCCAAAATTGTCGTTGATTTTTATAAAAACATGCAAACGGGAGTAGGAAAAGCAGCGGCATTAAGACAAGCGAAAATTCAGTATTTGGCGCAAGCAGATCCGTTACGATCACATCCTTATTTTTGGGCAGGATTGGTGTTGCAAGGCGATGGAGAACAGGAAAAAGGATCTTTTCCATTTGGGTGGTTAGCGATTGGAATATTAGGATTAGCTGGACTAGGCTGGTCAATTTTGCGGTATAAGTAAGATACCCAATAGTTTCTCATGTGCCAAACGATCAACAAAAAAAGGCTAAGCACTTACTTGGCGGGATGCCCGTATTGTACTGTTTG
>JBGCES010000064.1:0-3070 GCA_045106545.1 Saprospiraceae bacterium | reverse complement strand
AGAGTAGTTAGTGATGAGTTTTTGAGCGACTGATGTAATCACTGGTTTTTGAGGAGCTTTTTCCATTTTTTCTGCATCCCAATCACCTTTTATTTTAATAAATTTCCGCACAGAATTTATAATATATACGTTATCCGCTTCCGCTAAATCTTCCGCGTATAATATCTCTTCTTGTAACCAGCCTAGTTCCACTAATTGCGCGCGTAACGTACCATTGAGCAGACCACATGCTATGGGTGGCGTATAAAAAATACCTGCTTTTTCAATGATAATATTACCGTAACAACTTTCCGTTAATTCGCCCTGCTGATTGTGTAGAATGACATCTTGTGCCGTGGGATATTGTTCGATAAACTGTTGATAAACGTTGCGTTGGGTTGTTTTATGAAAAAGAAAAACATCATGCTTATCAATCGGCTGCGTAGCTAAAGCGACTTGCCAAGTCAGCGATTCGTCAATTTCTAAAGGAGCGTTTTCGATTTGAAAATCGCCATTGGCTTGCACGAGTAAACGCAGTTTTTGTGGACTCGCGAAATTTAATTGATCCAATTCCTCCGTTATCTTTTTCTGATCGATTGGATAAGCAAAATAATCAGCGGAATCAGCCAAGCGATTTAGGTGATGATTTAATAAAAATACACCTTCCTGCGGTGTCCAACGCATGGTTTCTAATAGTGAGAAATCAGGACGTTGCTGTTTTATAATTTCTGTTTTTAATTGACATTCGGCATATTCATTGGTAGCGTTGGATTGTACCGTTACGCCGCCGCCCATACCATACTCAATCTGCTGCAACTGTTTGTTAATCAGGGCAGTACGAATCGCTACGTTAAATTGCATATCACCATTGGGAGTTATAAACCCAATCGTTCCCGTATAAATATGACGCGGCACTTGCTCTACCTTTTTAATAATCTGCATCGTACTCGCTTTGGGCGCACCCGTAATCGAAGCGCAAGGAAAAAGTGCGGTCATCATTTCTGAAAAAGTCGCATCAGTTTCTGCCGTAACGGTCGAAGTCATTTGCCAAACAGTCGGATATTTTTCGATAGAGTAGAGGTGAGGAAATTGTACTGTTCCTGCCCGTGCGATGCGACCAAGATCGTTGCGAATCATATCGACGATCATCACGTTCTCTGCGCGATCTTTGGCGGATGCTTTTAGTATTTCTACTTGCGCTTGATCTTCCTTCGTCGTACGTCCGCGACCAATTGTCCCTTTCATTGGACGGCAGGTGAGTGTATTTTCTTTTTTAGTAAAAAACAATTCAGGTGACGCGGAGCAAATCGCATAATTATCCCATTCTAAGAAAGCAGCATAGGGCGCATTGGCTGCCATATTTTGAAATAAATCAAGAGGCTGGTCTTTAAAATCTGCCCACTGTCGTAGGCAAAAATTGACTTGATACGTATCACCTCTTTGAATGGCGTCTTGGATGTTTTGAAAATGTTGATGGTACTCGTTTTCGGAGAGGGATTGTTGCCAGTCTAAAGGAGTTTTTAGTTGATAGTTTTTAGTTGGTAGTTGCACATTGGATTCCTGATTTTTGAAATCTGACTTCCTTATAACTTCTTCATAAATTCCAAATACCGCTAACGGAAAATCATCCGCTGCTTCGGTTTCCAATGCGGAATCGAATGCTGCACTTGCTTCGTAGCTTAAATAACCTGCGATGTAGTAACCCATTTTATTCCAGCGTTCTACAACTTGTAGAATAGGCACTACTTCGGATATTTGTCTTGCTACCAGTACGCGTACGGGCGTGTTGAAGTGTAACCATTCTTGCGTAGCAACGTCGCGTAAAATAACGTTTTGCAGCATTTATTCGAGGTTGACGGTGGACGATCACCATTTGTGAACAAAAATTAGGACTGTACAAAGTTTTTATTTGACGCTGATTCTCTATAATTTTTTCCGTAGCATTACGGAAAAAATCTGCGTTTATCTGCGTCAAAAACTGTGTCTTTTGCAAAACTTTGTACAAGCCTAAATAAAAATAAGTCTCTGTAATTAGGACGAAATAGGAGGGCGAAGGTAGCGGATTTTAAGAGAAATTTAATGCTAAAATAGAAGGAGTGGGAATGCGAATTTGAGTGGTTTTACGGATTGGAACAAATTGAGAAAAGGGATCGGATAGCTCAAAGCTATTCGATCCCTCGGTTCTTGTACGATTTGAGACAACCTGTCAATTAAACAATTGTGTCAATCTGCTTATTTACTCCGCAACTTAATAATCGGACAAATGACTTCTTCCAGTGAAATACCGCCGTGTTGGAAAGTATTTTTATAATAATTATGGTAGTGGTTATAATTATTAGGATATAAAAAGAAGATGTCTTCTTTGGCGAAAATAAAGGTAGAACTTACGTTTGGACGTGGTAATTTAGCTTTACCAGGATCGCGGAAAGCTAATACATCGCGTTTATCATATTGTAAATTACGTCCTACTTTATAGCGTAAATTGGTCGTGGTATCGCGATCTCCGATTACTTTCGAAGGCGTATTGACTCGAATTGTACCGTGGTCAGTCGTGATAAATAATTGACAACCACGTTCTGCTAATTGTTGTAAAACACTCCACAATTGTGAATGTAAAAACCACGAACGCGTCAAAGAGCGATAAGCTTTTTCATCTCCTGCTAGTTCTTTTAGTACTTCCATTTCCGTACGCGCATGCGATAGCATATCAATAAAATTATAGACAATAACGATTAAGTCATTATTCATATAATTTAAAATATTGTCCTGTAACTTCTTGGCGTAGTTGATATTCGTTACTTTAGAATAGGAGAATTTAATCGGATGACGGAATAAGCGATTGATCTGAGATTCTAATAAATCTGCTTCGTGATTATTTTTGCCACCTTCATCCGTATCGTTTTTCCACCAATTTCGATAGTGTTTTTCAATATCGGAGGGCATCATTCCTGCAAAAATGGCATTACGACTATACTGCGTCGAAGTAGGAAGGATACTGTAGAAAAAATCTTCTTCCTCCACCTTAAATAACTCAGAAATAATCGGTTCCAAAATTTTCCACTGGTCAAAGCGCAAGTTATCCATCACGAGT
>JBGCES010000639.1:0-2995 GCA_045106545.1 Saprospiraceae bacterium | reverse complement strand
TTTTAAATTTTATATTTAGCCTTTTACATTTTACATTAAAGAACTTAGCAGCTCTGGGGTAAAAGGTTAAGGGAAGGAAACACCTTCGCCCTTCTCCTTTTACCCTTTACCTTTTCTCAACAATCAAATCTTCTCCATGCTCACGCCCGTCTCCGAAGCGACTCAAATCGTTCTTCAAAATACCATCCTTCTCCCTACTATCTCGCTTCCACTCGCTCAATGCCTCGGTCAAATTCTCTGCGAAAATGTCACCGCCGACCGCGATTTTCCACCCTTCAACCGGGTCGCCATGGATGGCATAGCCATTGATTATCAATCTTTTAGCGCCGGTCAGCGTACTTTTAAAGTTGAAAACATACAAGCCGCAGGCAGTCCACAATTGACGCTCGCTGATGCTAAAAATTGCTTAGAAGTCATGACGGGCGCAGTATTGCCCGTTAATGCTGATACCGTCATTCGCTACGAAGATGTAACCATCGAAAACGGACAAGCAACGATAAATATTGACACGATTCGGCTGCGCCAAAATGTCCATCACCAAGGAACAGATCGTTCCGCTGGTGAAGTCGTTATTCCTACAGGAACGCAGATTACGCCCGCTGAAATTGCCACCGCAGCTTCCGCAGGTAAGACGCATTTAGTAGTCCTACAACTTCCTAAAGCAGCCATCATTTCTACAGGCGATGAATTGGTCGAAATTGACCAGATGCCCCTCCCCCACCAGATTCGAAAATCCAACGTTTATGCAATTCAAGCTGCCTTGCAGTCGTGGGGCATTACGGGCGACACTTATCATTTAGTAGATGACCCGCGCCACATCAAAGCGGAATTAGGCATGTTATTGAACAAGTACGATTTTCTAATATTAAGCGGCGGTGTCTCGAAAGGAAAATTTGATTTTATTCCGCAAGTATTGGATGAATTAGGTGTAAAAAAACTATCCCATCGCGTGCAGCAGAAACCAGGCAAGCCGTTTTGGTTTGGGACTTTGAAACCTGTAAAATCTGAAGCAACAAACACACCGGTCGGAGACGCGGCGCGAGCGACAAACAGCACGAATAAAGTGGTTTTCGCTCTTCCTGGCAATCCCGTTTCCACCTTTATGTGTACCCACCGCTACGTACAACCGTGGCTACGCGCTAGTTTAGGGTTAGCTGCCTTCGACTTACCTTACGCCATCTTAGAAAGTGATTTTAATTTCAAACCTAATCTCACTTATTTTTTGCAAGTAAAAACGCGCTACGGAAAGGATGGAAAATTATACGCGCAACCCGTAGCGGGCAAAGGTTCGGGCGATTTAGCCAATTTGAATGAAGTGGATGGATTTTTGGAGTTACCAAATACACAAACTGAATTTAAGCAAGGAGAAGCATTTCCTTTTTTACGCTTTCGCTGAATGAAATCATCAAATTTATAACTCATTTGGCGGCATTATTTTTCATCAGTGCTAAACGTACTCCTTTGGTTACCAGTAGCGTTCAAGACGCTCTCCACGAACGATCTGCCACAATTTGACAATGAAACAATTTTGTCCACTTTCTTAGGCAACCTTTTTGTAATTAAGTGTCTTTTGTAAGTGTTCAGTTTACCTAATCACTACTGTCTCACTATATCCAAACTATTGTAAATGTTCAATTTTCTAAAAAAGAGAAAACTAAAAGACCTCCCCAATACGACAAGTATCGCCTTTGGTTTACCACAAGTGCAGCAAGTTCGCCAATTATTAGCTACTCGTAATTATGCTGCTATTCAATCACTTTATGAATCGCTCAAAAACGATGAACGGTCGTTATTAGTGGAAGGTGTTGCTCACCACGAGGATACGATTGAACAAGTATTAGCATGGCATCGGCAAGAAGAAGAAAGCTGGTTAGCCAATCTATTCGCAGGCGTAGCATACACCTTTATCGCTTGGCGCGAACGCACTGCGCAGTACGCTGAATACTTGACCGATGAACAAATTGAGGGTTTTTCTGATAATATTCTAGCAGCTAAACGACTACTGACCATCGCCAGCCGTATGCAGCCCGATGAAGCGGAAATATACGCACGTTTGATACGGGTCAATATGGGCGTAAGTGAAAAGGAAGAAGCGGAGGAATGTTTTGAAACTTTAGTTTCACTCGATCCCAATCACTTGATGGGACATATGAATATGGTGCGTTTATTAGCACCGAAGTGGCTTGGTTCGATGGAAGAAATGCGCGATTTTGCTTATCAATTTCAACATCCTCAAAAGGACGATTTGCGCTACACGGTATATTTAATTTTCTTGGTAGAAAATTTCTTAGCACTCGTTGATCAGGATGTTTATACCGCAGAAAAAATCTTTAAAAAAGCTTATAAAAAAACGGTCAAAACGACCTACACGCAGTTTGACGTTCCCAATATTCCCTCTTTAGAGCGTTATCATTTACACAATTATTTTTCCTACGTCCTTTACCTATTGGATGAAAATAAGTCGCGTGATCAAGAGATAGATTTGGTTGGTGAACATCTGACCTATATTCCGTGGGCTTATGCGGAAGTATTCGGACAAAAAAATCTGAAAATGATAAAATATAGCTAAAAAATCAATTAAAATAGATCCACAAACTTTAAATATCATTGCGCTCTTTGGTGCTATTCAAGGCTTTACGCTCTGTTTGTACCTAGCTGCTAAAAAGAAAGAAAACCAACGGGCGTTTCGATATTATATCCTATTCTTATTCTCGCTTTCTTTTTTCAATTTGACCTACGCGTTGCTGTATATGGATGTCCATGCAATTGGTTTTATTTCCTTGACTGCTTTTCCGTTTCCATATAAATATTTGCTGGGCGTTGGGTTTTATTTTTACATCAAAAGTCTGATTGATGCGAAAGAAAAGGTGATTCAACGCTGGGAATATTTCTTTTTCCTACCCGCTGTCAGCTATGGATTATTAAGACTTTATTGGTATATTTCGGTGCATAGTGGAATAGACAAATATCTTTTTTACAATGTCTATCAAAGTGG
>JBGCES010000638.1:0-5240 GCA_045106545.1 Saprospiraceae bacterium | reverse complement strand
ATTGGGGGCATTGACGAAGGCGTTGAAGGAGGCGGAGCGAATAGGTTAAATGGAGGACAGGCATTCCTGCCTGTCAAGATCAACGCCCTCGATTTGCTAAATTTCTAAAATTTTGTAAATCTCCCTTGATAAAAACAACTATTTTTTAAAAACTAAACACTGACAGACAAGAATGTCTGTCCTCCAAGATATGAAAATTCTAGTCATTGACAACTACGATTCCTTCACTTACAACCTCGTCCAATACCTGATGGAAATCACTGGACAAACCAAAATCGACGTATTTCGCAACGACGAAATTACAGTCGAACAAGTGGATGAATATGATACCATTATCCTTTCGCCTGGTCCAGGTGTGCCCAGCGACGCAGGCATCATGCCCGAAGTGATTAAAACTTACGCGGATAAGAAAAACATCCTTGGTGTGTGTCTTGGTCACCAAGCCATCGGCGAAGCCTTTGGCGGCGAAATCAGCAACCTTGACCGCGTTTATCACGGCATCGAAACGCCGATGTATGTAACTGATAGCGAGGAGGTTATCTTTAAAAATGTCCCACGCGAATTTAACGCAGGTCGCTACCATTCGTGGATTGTAAAAAGCGAAGATTTACCCGCTGAATTGGAAGTGACGGCAAAAGATATTGACGGAACAATTATGGCATTTCGCCACAAAGAATACAACGTGCGCGGCGTGCAATTTCACCCAGAATCAGTGATGACGGAGCATGGAAAAACGATGCTGCGGAATTTTTTGGAGTATAGTGCAACGGTGGTTTGAAAATAGTTTGAAGGTTGTTTGATGTAGCTATTCTAAATCAAAATGTAAAAAGTTATGATACCCAAATTCCTTAAAGAGTATGAATTAGCGCTAGAAAAGTATAAACGCGAAGCCGTAAAAATTAAAGCAAAATCAATTGGAGTTGCTACGTTAAAAGATAAACTAGATTTGAAAACCAGCAAGTTTTTGGGAAAACCATTTTATCCAAAGTCAAAATTTTATCCAAAAGATAAGCATGGAAATCCGATGTTACTATTGGCTCAATTGAACTTTGCAGAGATACCACAGCTAGCAGATTTTCCAAAAGATGGGATCTTACAATTATTTTTATCTGCAACGGATTGGTACGATGAGGAAAGTAAAGTTGTATATCATACTAAATCTGAAATGGAAGAAGATTTAGTATCTGATTTTTCTTTTTTAAGCGAAGCAGCTTATAAAGAAATGCCAATTATGAAAGTGCATACTTTAGATTTTGAAAAAATAATAGAAAATGGTGGACTAGAAGATTGTCAATTTGATTTTCAATTTGGAGATTTAGATTGGTTTGATTTTGTAGAAGAATTGAGTGAAAAAGAAGATAAGGAATTCAACGATTACTTTGATACTTACGGTCATAAAATAGGCGGGTATGCTCAATTTACTCAATCCGATCCGCGCGATTACCGAGGCAGCAACAGAAGTAAAACCGACATTCAACTACTACAAATAGATAGTGAAGGAGATATTATGTTTGGTGATGTAGGAATTGGACACGTTTTTATTAATGCAGAAAGTCTTAGAAATAACGCCTACGAAAAAGCTTATTTTACTTGGGATTGTTGCTAAAACTAAGAATCTACGCAAATACGTACAACGTCTTCAAGACGTTGCACGTACTTAAACTCACAGACAAATAATATTAATGAAAAAAATACTAACCCGTCTCTTCAACCACGAACACTTATCCCGTTCCGAAGCACAGGCGGTACTAACCAATATTGCTACGGGCAAGTATAATCCCGTACAAGTTTCTAGTTTTATCACGGTCTTCAATATGCGCCCCATCACGGCGGACGAACTATCGGGTTTCCGTGATGCGATGGTCGAATTGTGCATTCCGTTCGACCTCGATGGACGGGAAACGATTGATATTGTCGGTACGGGCGGCGATGGAAAAAATACGTTTAATATCTCGACCACCTCGGCATTTGTAATAGCGGGTGCGGGTTATCAAGTGACTAAACATGGCAGTTATGGCGTATCCTCGGCGGTCGGTTCGTCCAATGTGTTGATGGGATTGGGGTATGAATTTACCAACCAGCAAGACGAATTATTGCGGCAATTGGACAAGGCAAATTTGTGTTTTCTACACGCGCCGATTTTTCATCCAGCGATGAAAGAAGTCGTGCCGATTCGTAAACAATTGGCGATGAAATCCTTTTTCAATATGCTCGGTCCATTGGTCAATCCGGGGCAGCCAACGCACCAATTATTTGGGACGTTTAACTTAGAATTGGCGCGTTTGTATCAATATATTTTACAACAAGATCAACGTAAATTCGCAGTGGTTTATGCCTTAGATGGCTACGATGAAATTTCCCTTACGGGCGATGCGAAAGTGCGTACGCCACAGGGCGAACAACAACTTTCTCCTGCTGATTTTGGTAAACCGCAGTACGCTCAGTCGGCACTCTACAGCGGTGAAACAGTAGAAGATGCAGCGAAAGTTTTATTAGCAGTTTTAAATAATGAAGCGACGGCGGCGCAACGCGATGTGGTTTGTGCGAATGCGGGATTGGCGATTTCTGTGTTGAAACCGCAGCAGTCTTTGGTGGATTGTGTGGCGGAGGCGGAGGAGAGTATTGGGAGTGAGAAGGCGTTGGAGGTGTTGAAGAAATTGGTGAGTTAAGGTTTCATCTTGTTTGGATTCTGGCGAGTATCGAACACATCAGTTATAAAGATAATAGATTTGCTTTCGTCAACTCGATAGATAACTTTGTAGTTAGATTTTACGACTAGGTAACGATGTCCTTTGTTAAGATGTAAAAATTCTTCTTCTACCTGACCAATGTATGGAGATGTTTTTAAGGTTTTACTTTTTTCGTAAACAGCTAATCGAATGCTCCGACCATACATGCCGAGTTTCTTTCTACGATAATATTGGTAGATATTAGATAGACTTGCTTTGGCTGGATCGGTGATGACTACTAGCATAATTAATCCCAATCTTCATTGATGATAGAATCAATATCTGAGTATTCGCCATTTTCAATAGCTTTCTCTGATGCCAACGCTCGCTCAATCAGTTGTTCTGAAGACATTGGTTTTAGCGATGCTTCGTATTTGGCAATTTCGTATTCATTGCGAATCTCAGCCAATTTTTCAATTAATGAATTATCCTGAACTTGAATTAACCACTCGATTAACTCAAACTTTTGCGCTTTTACATTCATAGTAGTTTAATTTTACAAATTCGTAATAGCTTTACATTGCAAATATTTAGCAATTTAAAAAAAATAATCCATTAGAATAAGGATTGAAACGATATTATTGTTTCATATTATTCTCTATAAAATACATCAATGGACATCCTAGAAAAAATCGTCAATCATAAAAAACAGCAAGTCGCCGAGCGCAAATCGCTCTATCCGACCAAGCTATTAGAAAAAAGCATCTACTTCGATACGCCGATCGCTTCGTTGAGTAAATATTTGCTGCGCGAGGACAAATCGGGCATTATTGCCGAATTTAAACGCGCTTCACCCTCCAAAGGCGACATTAATGCTTATGCAAAAGTGGAAGAGGTGACCATCGGTTACATGCAGGCGGGCGCATCGGCATTGTCGGTATTGACGGATGAACATTTTTTTAAAGGTAAAAGTGCGGATTTGACCGAAGCTAGAAAATTCAATTTTTGTCCCATTTTGCGTAAGGATTTTACGATTGATGAATACCAAATTATCGAAGCGAAATCCATCGGCGCGGATGCCATTTTATTGATTGCCGAATGCTTATCTGCGAAGCAAGTAGCAGAGTTGGCAAAGACCGCGCAAAGTTTAGGTTTGGAAGTGCTAATGGAAGTGCATTCTGCCGATCAGTTGCATAAAGTTACGCCTGATATAAATGTGGTGGGTGTGAATAATCGCAATTTAAAAACTTTTGAAGTGAGTATTCAAAATTCTATCGAAATTACTGATTTAATCCCCAACGATGTAGTGAAAATTAGCGAAAGCGGCATCAGCGATCCGCAATCTATCGTAGAATTAAAAGAACATGGTTTCAATGGTTTTTTAATTGGTGAAACTTTTATGAAAACGGCAAACCCGCACTTGACTTGCGCGGAGTTTATTCGTAAAGTGGAGCGATTGGAGGAGTTGTATCGCGGGGCGATTGCGTAATTGGAGCACAGACACTCTTGTCTGTTAATGTAATAACTGTATTATTTCAAATATAAATACTGACAGACAAGAGTGTCTGTCCTCCATCATTATGAAAATAAAAGTCTGCGGCCTCAACAACGCCGAAAACATAAGCGAACTCGCCCAATTGCCAATTGACATGGCGGGCATTATTTTTTATCCAAAATCGCCCCGTAACTTCACTTTAGAAGTGGCTGATTTGGAAGTGTTAACCGAAAACGACGTTAACCGCGTCGGCGTGATGGTCAATCCACAAATGGATGAAGTTATTAATCGGGTACACGATTACGAACTAGATTTTGTGCAATTGCACGGGGATGAAAACCCGATGTTTTGCGCAGAAATCAAGCGGTTGTGGTCGTTGAGTACCATTCGTTCGGCAAAAATTATCAAAGCATTTTCTATTGATGATGACTTTGATTTTAACGCCACCAACGAATTTCAACGCTACGTCGATCTGTTTTTATTTGATACCAAAGGCGCACAACGCGGCGGCAACGGCAAGACATTCAATTGGGAAAAACTCCGCGAATACCAAGGCATGACGCCGTTTTTATTGAGTGGTGGCATTCGTTTGGAACACGCGGCGCAAATTCGTAAACTAAATGTTCCGCAATTGTACGGCGTGGACATTAATAGCGGATTTGAAAGCGAGGCGGGCGTAAAAAAAGTAGCAGAAGTGCAGAAATTTGTTGAATTATTGAAAAACTAATGGAGGACAGACATTCTTGTCTGTCAAGTCACGCGACAGACAAGAATGTCTGTCCTCCAATTAACACCATAAAAAATGACCACAACCTTAGAACATCCCAAAACCTACGCCGTCAACCAACGCGGTTACTACGGTGAATTTGGCGGGGCATTCATTCCCGAAATGTTGCACCCCAACGTGGAGGAACTACGCAAAAAGTATTTGGACATCATGTACGAAGAGGAGTTCCAGAAAGAATTTCAATCCTTATTGAAAGACTACGTTGGTCGCCCTTCGCCGCTCTATTTTGCAAAGCGACTGAGTGAAAAATATGGCGCGAAAATCTACTTAAAACGCGAAGATTTAAACC
>JBGCES010000637.1:0-12412 GCA_045106545.1 Saprospiraceae bacterium | reverse complement strand
CTTTTGCAAAACTTTGTACAAGCCTAATAAAATACTAGTTATTACCCTCCGCTACTGCCTGGAGGTGGTATCTTCAATCCTAAACCTGCTCCATTGCCAGAAGGCGGCTTAATCATTAACTTGGTAGAATCAATGAATTGAAAAATACAAACAGTTTCTCCATTGTTTTCTTTACCTAATCGAGCGATTACAATGCTTTTTCTCCATTGTTTATCATTGTATCCTTTTACCAAGGCTTGTATCATTCCGCCTTTACTAAATTTTGTGTCTTCGGGTGTTGGTGGGTCAATCGGCGGCATTGGATCACCTAGAAACTCTTGCTTAGTTATTACAAATTCAGTAGCTGAAAAAGAAGCTGCTCTTTCTGATAAATCTGTATTTTCTGGCAAAACTCTGATCCATTCAGCTGATACTTCGCTTGGAGTATCAATATTTTTTACGCGCAGTGCTACTTTATCAGTACGATTATATTTTTCAAAATTTTCCCACAATTCCCAAAATGGAATAACAAAAAATCGCTCTTGGGTTAAGTCATTCCCCCAATATTTTTTGATAAGTTCTTCTGTTTCAGTAAGGTATTCGGTGTTTGAAGTAAACAACTTACCTTTTTGTTTGACAATAATCTTGTGGTTGGCCATAATTCTAATTTTTGAGTTTTCGATAATTGTAATTTAGTTTTTTGCAAGGGGTATAAGCCCTACCTTTATTAGATATGTCATTTTGTTCTATGCCATAAACAAAAGTTTTAATTTTAGCTACCAACGAGTCACTTCCAATCTTATTTAGTGCTGTGATAGGAGCTGTTTCTATTGCTGTGGTAGTATATTCTACGATTCCCTCCCAAGGATCGTGAAATTCTAATTTCAAACCAGATCCATCTATCCTCTTTTCATATGATTTTAGAATGACTACATGTGGTCCTTTTTGATCAAAAATCACTATCAGTGGGCGACAGTTACAGAGTTCTTCTTTAATTAGTTCTTCGGTTAAGGCTATTGGAAAACCATTTACCATTTGAATACTATTCATCCCATAGTATGCTAAAATTGCCGAATAATAATCCCGATGTTCAGCAAAGTAATCTCCATAGTACATCGATGCAGGTAAACCTGAAATATTATCAGAGGAATCGGCTTTTGTTACCATCGTTTCATAAATAAATTTGACTCGCTCTTGTGCACAATCAATACATTTACTAGAATCTGGCTGCCAATACCTCAACACCATTTCAAGACTAGCTCCCCAGCATAGAGATTGATTAGATTGTCTTACATAAGGAAATTCATCAATATGCTTGAGTCCACATTGACCATATGCAATTGGAATGAAACTGCTAATTAACAAACAGGTTATGATGAAGAATCGAATGTTCATCATTTGTTTTTTTTAGGGTTATACTAATCGCGCTTCTACGGCTTTCATCACCGCTGCAGATTTAGAGTTGACGTGTAGTTTTTTATAAATATTCTTTACATGTGCATGTACCGCTTCATACCCTACACTCATATGCTGCGCAATTTCTCTGTATTTTAAGTGTTTTTTTAAATATCCTAAAACTTCTAATTCTTTCGGTGTCAATTGAACATACTCTGGATCCGGATGATACTTAATCACGTCTCCAAAAAAACTAATTACTTTATTAGCAACAGCTGGAGAAAAGTAACCACCAAATTCGTGTACATCTCTAATGGCTTGTTCTCGCGCATCTATGTTATCGGCTTTTAGACTGTAGCCATTTGCACCACGGCATAAAGCGACAAAAATTCGGTGTTCATCATAGAACTGAGTTTGTATCAATACTTTAGTATCAATGCCAGCCGCCCGAATATTTCGGAGCGCATCCAAACCCGAAATGTAGGGCATTTCTATATCCATTAATACAACATCAGGTTGATATTCGCGGATTTGCTGCACCGCTTTTTCTGCGCTTTCAAATGCAGCAGTAATATATATGTCATCTGAATCCTCAAACGCATCTAGCAGTACTTCTCGGTAATTAGCATTGTCTTCATAAAGTATTGTTCGGATCATAGGTGTGTTTTGTTTTTTACAAATTTAGATCGTCTATATATTACTAAAACCTACCAGAACTGGTAGGTTTTAAAATAAAATCAAAATTTTTATTGTTAGAATTTGGGTAAACTAATTGATACTACTGTTCCTTCCCCTAGAGTAGATTGGATATTTAGCAGCATGAAGCCTTCTTGCGCATATTGTCTCAGCAACTGTATCCCTGTCCCTTGTTCCGCATTCATATTAAACCCTTTCCCATTATCTTCTACAATAAAATGCAATTCTCCTCCTACTCTACTAATACTCAGTTGAATATTTGCTGCCTCAGAATATTTAATGCTATTATTAATCGCCTCCTTGAGTAGCAGGTATAATTTATTAATTCGTCCAATATCTAGCATGTAATAATCACTAGGTACTAAATGATTAATACAGAGGAATTTTGCCTGAATCAAACCCGCTCCTTGTTCTCCAAAAGCACAAAGATCTTTCAACGCAGCGTCAAGGGAATCTTTTTCAGGATTAACCAAATCAAAAACAAATCGGAGTCGTTGTTGTACATCCGTTAAGATATTAAACGTCCGTTGGAATCGAGTAGCAACTTTCTCATCGACTTCTTGCAATCGGCGTTGAATTAACTCAATATTCATTTTTACACCATTTAGATCTGCGCCAATATCGCTATGCAATTTATTAGTCCAATCCAACTGTAGATCGTATAATTTTTTGCGGTTACGCAAGTTGTTGAGTTGAATAAAAAAATATGCGCCGCCAAGTAATAGACTTAGATATAAAAATATAAGTGGCACAATCCACCAACTTTGTAGGAAAGAACTAGTTACAAAAAGGTGTACGTATTGATTATTTTTCTCTGAGTTTAGCAATAAGTAATGTCCTGTGGGAAGAGTTCCATATTCTATTATATTAGTAAATCTTTCTTTTATCTCAACGGTATCTTTACTTACTGCTTCCAACAATATTCCTGTCTTACTTCCTTCAGCTAGAATCAATGTTAAATTTTCAGCCGCGCTTATCGTAAGCGTATCTTCTGTTAATTCACATTGACTGCCGTCAACTAAAATCCCAGCTAACCCACTCGACTGTGCGCTCACCTTTGCTGATAGCAAAAAGGTATTACTGATAAAAAAGAGCCATATGATCTTGATAGGAAGGGGCAATTGTTTTGGTTGTTTTTAGTGAATGTTGTGACAAGTTAATTAAATGTTATAAATTTTCAAAGCTAAATGAAGATATATTTGTTAACCGGGTTAATTTCCCATGCAAATCCTTGATAACGAATACCTTATCAAAGCTCATGTAGTAAATAATTCTCCAAATCCTTTTATCTAGCGGCTAGGCGGCTGTTTAGTTACTAATATTCTCCCTTCCCTCTTTTGCCATCCCCCACCAAATCCGTACTTTTGCCCCCTCATATGACAAAAAACGCTAACATAGCACAACCTGTCGGAGTTATTGGAGCAGGAAATTTCGGAACAGCCATCGCTAACTTGATGTCGCGCAATGCCCCTGTATTGATTTACAGTCGGCAGCAAGCATTAGTAGATAATATCAATAATCAACATACCAATCAAGGTATTCAGTTATCCGATAATGTACGGGCGACTTCCGATTTACAACAAATCGCAGAAGAATGCACCTTGCTTTTTCCTATTGTTCCCTCTTCCGCTTTTCGACATGTCATTACTACGCTCGCGCCTTATTTGCGTCCTTATCATATCTTAATTCACGGAACAAAAGGATTTGATTTACGTAATCACGACCTAGAACAGTTGAGCAACGTCACCTTAACTAAAGATGATGTTAGTACGATGAGTCAGGTCATTACACAGGAGACGGTTGTAGTACGCGTTGGTTGCTTATCTGGTCCTAATTTGGCGAGTGAGATTATTGAAGGACAACCTACAGCAACGGTTATTGCCAGTAAATTTGACGAAGTCATCAGTTTAGGCAAAAAAGTGTTGTCTAGCGAGCAATTCCATGTGTTTGGTAGTCATGATATTATCGGGGCAGAACTGGCGGGCGCGCTAAAAAATGTCATCGCGATTGGCTCTGGTATCCTTGGCGGTTTAGGATTGGGTAAAAATATTCAAGCCTTACTGATTACGCGGGGGTTGATGGAAATGATTTACTTCGGTGAAGTGATGGGTTCTACGAGTCGAGCGTTTTATGGAACAGCTGGTGTTGGTGATTTAGTTGCCACGGCTACTAGTCAAAAAAGTCGCAATTATACGTTTGGATATCGGCTCGGTAGTGGCGAAAAGGTCGAAGATATTTTATCTTCCATGCCTGAATTAGCAGAAGGAGTACGTACGCTTAGAATGACCCATCGACTTGCCAAAACTTATAAACTGCATGTCCCGATTACTCAAATGTTGTATAATGTTGTATTTGAAGGTTTTCCAATCAAACGGGCTTTGAAGTATTTGGTTACTTATCCCTATGATGTTGATGTAGATTTTCTTTGATGATAAATACAATGACAGAATTGGTGAATGATGGTATGAATTAATACAAACTTTCAAGAATATTGAACGAAATAGTTGATTTCGGTTACTACATATGTTATTGGGCGGAATTAGACACAAGTTATTTTTTTTAGATTCTCCAACGTAACTTATATCTAATTTTCATCCGCCACTTATTGTTTTATCAATAGCATTAGGGAATTGGCACTTAAGTGCTTCACGATAATTAATTCGGTAAATTTTAGGAAATAGATTTTTTCGATAGTTTTTCTAAAAAAATCAGTGCATATCCGTAGATACGGACTTATTTTTTTAGAGAAAATAGCGGAAAGAGATACTCATAAAATACCGAAGTAATTGTTGTGAGGCACTTAATCACCTTCTCCCTGATCTCTTTTTTTCACAGTTTAAGGAACGTACAAAAATTAACTTATAAACTTATTATGCCGAAAGTGAATGTCGCTTTCACTTTTATGCCGCAATTCTGCGGCACAGGCTATTTTGTGTTTTACATTTTAAATTTTGCATTATCTAAAATTTGTGCTCCATAATTACGGTTTATGAATCCGATTCTAAAAAGAATTCTTCCGCACGCAGCTGCGATTCTAACATTTTTCGTACTAACGGCAATTTTCTTTTTGCCACAGCTACAAGGTAAAGTTGTGCAACAAAGTGATAATATTCAGTATCTGGGTATGTCGCAAGAAGTACGCGAATACTACGAAGAAACGGGCAATAGCTCGCTTTGGACCAATTCCATGTTTGGTGGTATGCCTACTTACCAAATCAACACCAATAAAGCAGGTAATTTAACTGCCCAATTGGATAAAGTCTTACGCTTAGGTTTCAATCGTCCGCTGGGTTACTTCTTTGTCGGTATGTTGAGTTTCTATATTTTTATGGCTGTTTTGGGCGTCAGTCCGTGGCTAGCCGTAGTCGGAGCGCTCGCATTTGGCTTAACCACTAATAACTTTCTGCTCTTTGAAGCAGGTCATAATACGAAGCTACTTTCTATTGCCTATCTCCCACTCATTGCAGCAGGTATATTACTTGCTTTTCGCTCGAAATATTTGTGGGGAGCGATCATTTTTGCAACTGGTTTTGCTTTAAATCTACAAGCAAATCACGTGCAAATGACCTATTATTTGCTCTTAACTTTATTGATTTTAGGTATAGCACAGGCTATTTATTCTTTTAAAAATGGGCAACTGCCTAGCTTTGGCAAAGCCGTTGGAATATTACTAATCGGTGGTTTATTAGGTCTCGGTTCTTCTGCCAGTAACCTCTGGGTGAGCTACGAATATTCGAAAGATACGATGCGGGGCGAGCCGATATTAACTAGCGAGGCGAGCGCACAAAATGCTGGTATTCAATCCAGTAGTGAAACAAATGGGCTATCATGGGACTATGCGATGCAATGGTCGAATGGCTGGTTAGATGTTTTTGCAGGTGTGATTCCAGGGATTGTGGGAGGTGGTTCACAAGAACCTGTACAAGGTGATGCATTGAAAAGAGATCGGAATTGGAATTCCGTTTTGAATCAAACGGGCGGTAGTGCTCCGTTGTATTGGGGATCGTTGCCGTTTACGAGTGGTCCGATCTATTTTGGAGCAGTGATATTTCTGCTCTTTTTAATGGGTTTGATTTTGGTAAAAGGGCCCGTGAAGTGGTGGTTAGCATTAGGAACTTTACTAACCGTCTTTCTTTCGATGGGTAAAAACATGGAGTTTATCAATCGACTTTTCTTCGATTTTATGCCTTTGTTTAATAAATTTAGAACGCCCAACTCCGTATTAAGTGTTACGGCTATGCTGTTGCCAGCACTCGGCATTTTAGGTATTTCTAATATTTTAAAAGATAAAGTAAGTCGAGCAGAGGCACTAAAGGCATTATATATTGGTGGTGGAATTGTAGCGGTTATCGCGCTGTTCTTTGCATTCATCGGACCATCTATGTTTGACTTTAGCAGTGCAGGTGATGGGCGTTACAAACAAGCAGGTTTTAGTTTAGAGCCATTGATGGAAGCACGTCAAACTGCTATGCGCAATGATAGTCTCCGTACGCTCGGTTTAGTATTATTGGCAGCTGGATTCATTTGGGCGTTTTTAAAAGATAAAATCAGCTCAACTATCATGCTGGCGGGTTTAGGTCTTTTGACTACCATCGATTTATGGACGGTCGGACGACGCTATTTGGACAATGGTGATTTTGTGGCAGCACGTCGAATGGAAGCACAATTTACCCCACGCCCCGTAGATGAACAGATTCTAAAAGATCCTGATTTGCATTATCGCGTTTTGGATGCATCGACAAATCCTTTTCAATCCTCTTTTGCTTCCTATTTTCATAAATCTTTAGGTGGCTATCACGCTGCCAAATTGCAGCGCTACCAAGATGTTATCGACCGTCATTTGAACACCAATAATCAAAAGGTGGTCAATATGTTGAATACTAAATACATCATCGTTCCCGGTCAAGATGGCAATCCCGTGATTAATACCAACATGAACATTCTAGGTAATGCTTGGTTGGTTACAGATTTTATGAAAGTGGCTGATGCCAATGCGGAAATTGATGCGCTTAACACCTTTGAGCCACGTACGCAAGCCGTTGTGCATCAAGAGTTTAACGATTACATCAGCGGTATGACACCGCAAGGAAATGGAAATATTAAACTAAACAGTTACGCACCCGATGTGCTAACTTACGATTTCAGTTCCAACACCGATGAATTCGCGGTTTTTAGTGAAATTTGGTATGGTCCAAACAAAGGTTGGCAAACGTATATTGACGATCAGCCAGTTGATCACATCCGAGTAAATTATTTACTACGTGGATTAAAAATTCCTGCTGGTCAACACAAAATTGCTTTCAAGTTTGAACCTAAAACTTTCTATACTGGAAAAACCGTTTCGTTGATTTCTTCGCTCTTAATTGTGGGTGGGTTATTAGGATTTACCGCTTTTCAGGGATATAATTATTTTACTAATTTACCTGCTGAACCTGCTCCAAGTCCACAGCCTGCTCCTGCTAAGAAGCCTGCAGCTAAGACACAGAGTAAGCGACGGAAGAAGAAGTAAGTTTAATATAAGCTAAAACTAAAATGGCGATGATTCCACACTTGAATCATCGCCATTTTTATTTCCATCTTCACTCTCCTACTGTCGTACAAAACGCTCTACCCAGCGTCCATTTTCATTTTCAACGATAAAAACATAAGTCCCAACGGGTAAATTATTTACCGAGATTGGCATTAGCTCCTCGCGTTGCTGTTTAAAAAATAATTGTCCCATATTGTTGTAAATCAATACGTTATGAACGTTGGTTTGAGTAGTTGGTAATTGATAATTCAGCTGATTAATGATTGGATTGGGGAATATTCTCAAATCAACCGCCGTATTAGCATTTACGATCTCTATCACGTTGCTGTATAAGATTTCACCGTTTTCTGATTGACTCGTCAAGCGATAAATGTTTCTCCCAAGCAAAGGTTGTAAATCAATAAAGCGATAATTGCTCTCCGTTGTTTCAGCCGTGACCGTAGCAATTACTTGGAAGTTATTTCCATCAATACTCCGTTCTACTTTGAAATTAGTCGCTGCATTTTCGCCAATCATTCGCCAGTTTAATTCATTTCCTACTCCCGTATTTTCACCTGTTAACTGAACCGCCGCATTAGATAAAACCGCTAGTTCAGAAGTTCTAAACGCATCAACCCCAGCCTCAACTAGATGCCCAGGAGAACGATCTGATGCTTCAAATCGCAAGGTCATCTGATTCGTGACGGGTAAATATTGCGTTACTTTAAAACTACGTTCTGTTTTCCAATCACTGGAAGAATCTGTGATCGTTTCTAGTTCTACTTCCGTATTACCGTTTGATAAAAACACCTTTAAATCATCATTCGGATTTCCATCACCTCCACTATTATAAAAATAAGGTCGATAGTGTATTACAGGTTCATTATGAATCGTCAAATCCAAAATAGGCGATGTAAGGATTACTGTTCCACCATCTACATCGTCATTGCCAGCATTGCCACCAGCGTTACCCGTTACATACGCCCGATCGCCTTCGTCTTCATCTACATCCTCATTCGGATTACTCAACGCTCCATCATAGCTAGTACCATTAGGCTCTGCGCGTTCCCATTGTCCAGTAATTCCATCGGGATTAGAAGTTGCCTGCCATTCCAAATCCGTAGAAAAGTTATCGGCGTAACCCGCCGCTAATTGAAAATCAAGTTGCTGATTATTTTGGTCAATCTCAACAGTTTGAGTCGCAATTTCAAAGCCCCATTTTACAATAGTAGCTTCGTAAGTTCCTTTTAAGATATTTGCTGAAAATTGCCCCTGATTATTCGTTTGATAATTAAAATTACCATTTTCACCGCTAAAAGTAACTGCCGCATCAGAAACAGCATTGCTATTGTTACTATTCTCAACGAAACCATTTACAGCATAGCTTACAGGTGTAACTAAACTTACATCTAGTGTCGTCAACTGACCATTTTGTAAAGTTACGCTGGTAGTTTTACTCGCATATCCCGCTTTAGTAAATGTGACATCATAAGTCCCTGAAGTAGCTAGTCCCGTTTTATAATTACCTAACGCATCGGTAGCGCCCTGATTCTTTTCAGAGGTTGCAATAGCAACACTTACATTGTTTAAAACCGCACCAGTATTAGCGTCAGTTACCTGACCTTCTAGCCAAGCCGCTCGTTGATAATTGGCACCAATAACAAATAAGCCATTTTCAATATCAGAAACTAATACGTTCCCCGAAGGCAAAAATGGATACGCTCCCCATGCGCCGAAGAAGCGTGTGTTATCTCCAGTATAGGTATCGTAAAAGCCAACTTCTATTAAATTGGCTGGACGCGAAGCATCGACAATTTTCACCCCATCCGTATAGTAAGAAATAATTAACCAATCGTTTTGCACATGCACATTGTGCGGAATGACACCCTGATTAAGCGTTGTTAATGGTTTATATTCATCCATATGTTCTATGTCGTTGGGATCGCTAATATCGTAAGCCGCCACGGGTGCATTTTCTCGCTCATCTGTCGTAAATATACAATCTCCATCATCAGATAACCAGGCATTATGGGTGTAATTATTTGGCGTTGTGGTCGAACCAAGTTTAATAAAACTATTGAGGTTACTCATGTCGTATATAGCAAGTTCTCCTTCATAAATTTCGGAAGCATACAGTAAATTTCCACGCGTATAAATATCGTGGGCATAAACAGCTGGTCCTTTTCCTGCATAAGTAGGTAAATAGGGATTGTTTCCTAAATCAGCGATAATCGCACCACCATTATTCAAATTCGCACCAGCAATGAATAATTGTTCTCTAGCTTCATCCACGTATAAATTATGCACTTTCTGTAACTGCCCCCCCAACGCGCTAATATTTGGTTCCCAGCGATAAGACTGGACCGTAGTGGGCAGTTGACGCAAGTCAATTACTAAAATTCCACCCGAATTTTCGTTGCTGACGTAAGCGTATTCACCATATGTTTTCAAATCGCGCCAACTTGAATTAGGTCCTGAAATAAAAGATACTTCGGTCGGATCAGTAGGGTCGGCAAGACTGACAATAGAAACTCCAGTCGTTAGTCCGACTAATGCGTACTCGGTGCCATCATTGGGATCAACATAACCCCAGATGTCATTTAATTCGGCAGTGTAATCCAAAGTACCCAACAAATTCATATTGAATTGCGCAGAAATAAATTGGAACGTGAGTAAGAAGATAAAAAGTAATAATGTGTACTTTGGCAGTTTCATTGTGCTGTTATTTAAGTGGTGGATAATGAATAAAATCTAAAAACTGGCTAACAATCACTATAATACATAGGCAAATGCTATGCATAGATAATTGCGCGGAGGAGGAAATGAAATTAAAGAAAGATACTTAGTGGAGAAACGGGAAAAGAGAACAGCATAATGGGGAGGGGATTTGTTTTTACTCCCTATAATTAAAACCAATTGCAAGTTACAAAGAGATAGACAACTTTCGTTGAAAACCATTAGAAATAACGTAAATATTCCAAAACTAAAGGTCAAAGAACTCCAAATAATTAAATTATTCTGTACTTTCCTGAAGCTGAATCAATACCTTAAAAACAGATTTCGTAAATCGTACATACTCCTCTTGTTCTTTATCATAACCAATCCACTCGAAATGATTTCCATAAGGGCAAAGTGGTGCATCAAGCGCAGTACCTCGTCGCAATTCATAGCGTTCTGGTTGCTGTAAATACATTTCTTTGTTTACTTTTCGCAACATATCAATTTTTTGTTATGCAATAGATAATGATGAAGAAATAAATTTACATCTTGTTTTTTTCAATTGATAATATTATAGCATAAAAGCTATTTATTCAAAATAGTCATCATTTGAAAAAACGTAAATTTAGTTCTTCATGGTTTCTAACTCGCTAATTCGTACATTTAGTTTTTGAAAAAAATTTAATTACTATGATCAAATTATACGTACACCTTTTTTGCCTACTCCCAGTATTGCTATTTGCTCAATCTGCTGCGATAACAACTACTGCGACGTTAGAACCAATGGACGTATTCGACTTAGAATACGTCTCTAGTCCGCAAATTTCGCCAGACGGCAAACGCGTCATTTATGCCCGCAATTTTAAGGACATCATGACCGACCGCAATTTGTCTAACCTCTGGATAGTTAATGTCGATGGTAGCCAACACCAACCATTGACAACGGGAAATCAAAATGACCGTTCGCCTATCTGGACAAAAGATCAAAACGAGATTTTTTACCTATCTAATCAGTCAGGTAAAACGCAAATCTATCGCCATTGGTTAAATACGGGTGCTGCAAGTAAACTCACCAATCTACAACAATCACCTAGTAGTTTGAGTTTGTCACCCGATGAAAAATGGTTAGCATTTAGTATGAACGTTGCGGCAAAGCCAAGTTCGTTAATCAAAATGCCCGCGCCACCCAAAGGTGCAAAATGGGCGGCTGCGCCTAAATATATTGATAAAATGAAATACCGCGCCGATGGTAGCGGTTTCGTTAAATCACAATTTCGACAAATATTTATCCTTTCTACGGATGGTGGTACGCCTCGTCAATTAACGGACGAACCAGTTAATCATGGCGGTCGCCTCGCTTGGTCAGCCGATGGCAAATCTCTTTTATTCTCTGCAAATCGCCATGCCGATGCTGAGACCGTTCCGAACAACAGCGAAATTTATGAATTAACGATTGCCGATGGTTCTATCAAAGCATTGACCGACCGTTTTGGACCTGATTCTAATCCTACTATTTCGCCTGACGGCAAATTGGTGGCTTATACTGGTTTGGATGATAAATTTCTCGGTTTCCAACAAGCAGCCTTATACGTCATGAATCGCGACGGTTCTAACCAACGCTTAATCAGTAAAAAGCTGGATCGTTCTGTTAGCAATGCGCAATGGGGAGACAATAAAACGCTGTATTTTCAATATGATGACGAAGGAGATACTAAAATTGCGTCCATTGATTTGCAAGGAAATATGTTGGATCTGACGGATGGCGTTGGTGGGATGACCTTGGGTCGCCCGTATAGCGCGGGGACATTTTCAATTGCCAAAGACGGAACTTATGCCTATACCCACGTCACACCATTGCAGCCTGCTGATTTAGCCATCGGTGGCGATGGTCGCAATAATAAAAAACTGACGAGTCTTAATGATGATTTGTTTAGCTACAAAACGCTGGGCGAAGTAGAAGAGATTTGGTACAAATCTTCTGCCGATGGGCAAAAAATTCAAGGTTGGATTGTCAAGCCGCCTAATTTCGATGCCTCGAAAAAATATCCGTTGATGCTAGAAATTCACGGTGGTACTTTTGCCAATTATGGCAATCGTTTTTCATCAGAAATGCAA
>JBGCES010000636.1:0-3103 GCA_045106545.1 Saprospiraceae bacterium | reverse complement strand
TATTAGCAGGCGGTTATCCCGCATTTTTTCTATCTGGATTTAAAATCCAAAAGATGCTACGCGGTCAGTTGAGTTTTGGTAGTAGCAAAAGTTACGCTCGAAATGCTTTAGTCATCACCCAATTTACTGCCTCTACTGTATTGATTATCAGTAGTTTATTTATCTATCGGCAGTTGAACTATATGCAAAACAAGAAGTTAGGCTACAACAAAGAACAAGTAGTAACTGTCCAAAATATCTATGCATTAGGTGATAATATCGCTACTTTCCGACAGGAAATGCTACGACAGCCCGCCGTTGAAGCGGTTACGGTCAGTTCGAGTATTCCCACGCCTTCGACTCGCAACACTTGGTCATTTTTAAAGACACCAGAATTACGCGGTGATAATGGTTTAAATCTCCAACGCTGGGCAACCGATCCCGACTTTCTGAATACCTTAAATATAGAATTGGTCGCAGGACGCTTTTTTGATGAAAATCTGACGACGGATAGTACCGCAATCGTGATTAATGAATCTGCTGCTCGTGCCATCGGGTTAGCTGATCCGATCGGTACAAAAATATACACGAGTGAAACTAGAGAGGTGGAATCAGAGCGAGATTTTACGGGGCATACGATCATCGGAGTTGTGAAGGATTTTCACTGGTCAAGTTTACGCAATAAAATTGAAGGCTTAGTGATGGTGTTAGAACCAAGTAATAATCTGATTTCGTTCCGTTATCAAGGCGATAAGAGCGCAGAAGTACTGGCGGCGTTAGAAAGTAATTGGACGAAACTGGCTCCCGACGCGCCTTTTTCCTACGAATTTATGGATGACGCTTACAGTCAGGTTTATCAAGCAGAACAACGCATTAGTATCATTGCCTTGCTGTTCACTGCGCTAGCTATTTTTATTTCTTGTCTTGGTCTTTTAGGCTTAGTCGCATATATGGCAGAACAGCGCACGCGTGAAATTGGTATTCGCAAAGTCTTGGGCGCATCCGTGACCAATATTATTCAGCTATTGTCTTCTGATTTTATCAAATTGGTGGTCGTGGCTTTGTTAATTGCTGTGCCGATTTCCTACTATTTTATGAATAACTGGTTGGCAGATTTTGCTTATCGCATTGATTTAAGTGGTTGGACATTCGCGGCAGCGGGTGTATTGACGCTCTTCGTAGCCTTGCTGACCGTCGGCGCGCAAGCCTTGCAAGCGGCATTAATCAATCCAGTGGATGCGATTCAGAATGATTAAACTGGAGGACAGACATTCCTGTCTGTCAATTACTTACAGTGTCGTTTCTTCGTCCCCTATTTTCTAACTAAACCTATACAGACAAGAGTGTCTGTTCTCCAAAATATGCTAATAAATAATCTAAAAATTGCCCTCCGTAATTTCAAAAAGCATCGAGGATATAACTTCATCAACGTCTTCGGTTTAGCCCTTAGTTTGGCTGCGGTTTTACTGATTGGTTTATGGATTCAAAGCGAGTACCGAGTCAATCGTTTCCATTCCAATGGGGAACAGATTTATAAGCTGTATCGCAGTTTTCCAAACGAGCGGGGCGCAATTGAAGCGCGTGCTGCAACGCCCTTTCCTGTTTCGACGGCTATTGCCGAAAAGTATCCAGAAATCAATGAAACAACCGCTTTGCTTGATCAAGGTAACTGCTTGATAATCAAGGATAATGAATCATTTTTCTCATCTGGCACTTACGCTTATTTTTCGGTCTTTGATATTTTTGACATTCCATTAATTGCAGGAACGAAAGAAGGCGCAGATAATGAAATAAATGGTGTTTTTATCTCCGAAAAATTAGCAACGCGTTACTTTGGAACGGATTGGAAAAGTAAAAGTATTGGCGAAGCGATGACCATCGAAGGAGGTGATATTGGCAAGGAGGTATTTAAGGTTTTAGGCGTTTTTGAAAATTTGCCAAAGCAATCCGATTTCCAATTTGAATTTGTTACCAATATTAAAAAATTCGCTGCCGAACATACCCGTTGGGCAAGCTGGGGATCGAGTGCTTTCCAAACCTACGCTTTAGTTAATCCCAATACAGATATTGAAAAATTGGGTCAAAAAATCAGCAGTATCGTTGCCGAAAATGGTGGTAATGAAAACTTAAAAATACACCTCCAAGCCTTTGAAAATACTTATTTGTATTCCACTTTTGCAGACGGATTACCAACGGGTGGGCGCATTGAATACGTACGGATTTTCTCTTTAGCAGCAGCTTTTTTACTGCTCATGGCGTGTATCAATTTTATTAATTTGACGACTGCCAGAGCAACACGACGCGCTAAAGAAGTCGGTATTCGTAAGGTTGTGGGTGCCAATCAAAGTGCGCTCGTTACGCAATTTATGACCGAAACGGGCTTGATTGTCAGCATTTCGGTGGTGCTAGCAGTTGGTTTAGTCATGTCTGTAATTCCCTTTGCGAACGAGTTATTAGAAAGTACACTGGCGTTGAATTTTACCGACCCGCAGTTGTGGATAGGTTTAATTTCGTTAGTTGGAATCACTACCATTTTAGCAGGCATTTATCCCTCTTTAGTGCTCTCTTCTTATAAGATTATTAATATTTTAAAAAATAAATTAACAGGACGTTTTGACGGTCAATTGTTTAGAAAAGGACTCGTGGTGACGCAATTTGTCCTTTCGGGAATGCTCTTGATTTCCGCACTTTTGGTGCAACAGCAGATTAATTTTATTAAAAATAAAAACGTCGGTTTAGATCGGAATCAAGTCATTCATTTGAATGTTCCAGAAGAGCTTTCCGAGCAAACGTTAGCCTTTAAAAATCAGCTTTTACAACATCCGAATATCGAAAACGTAAGTCATATTTCACAATCCCCCATCGATGTCGGACGCGCAACGGATGATCTATCCTGGGCAGGAAAAGATCCGAATCAAGAGGTCGGCATTCAATTTATCAATGCCGATAAGGACTTTGCAGAGGTGTATAAAATCAAAATGGCGGATGGCAAATTTTACCAAAAAGCGACTAAAGATGTTGATGGTAGCGAAATCGTCGTTAATCAAAGGACAGTGGAAATCATGAAAATAACCGACCCGGTTAGTCAGCAAGTTCAATTGGGTGATTTTAGCTTTTGGTTTGT
>JBGCES010000635.1:0-3496 GCA_045106545.1 Saprospiraceae bacterium | reverse complement strand
AAAATTTCTTCTAGTTGACCGATAGACATCGAGCTATAAATCCGCTGATCGTCGATCGTGTGTACATAAGTAAAGTTGCCATCGGACTTGCAGTACGTAATGTCGCGTAGAGAGACAAATTTGAGTTTGTTACCTACTTTAATCGCTATCGGGGTGTGTAGTTCTATTTCTAATTGCTGCACCAATTGAAGTACATTGCTAATCTGTTCGGGTAGTACTGCGCTTAGCGGTTTTACGCGCGCAACGGCAGCTTTCAATTCAGTTTCATCCACTGGTTTTTTGAGGTAATCAAGCGCATTGAGACGTAGCGCGTGTACGACAAATTCATCGTGCGCGGTGACAAAAATGGCGTTGTAATGTTCCCCGCCCAGTAGTTCCAATAATTCTAAGCCATTAATATGCGGCATATTAATGTCCAAAAAGAGCAGTTGTGGCTGTTCGCGTTTGATGGCTTTCAGTCCCGCTATACTAGATTCGTAAGTGCCGATCAGTTTGACTTGTGGACAGTAGAGGTCCAACATATATTCTAAAGTGCGAATACCTTCGCGCTCGTCATCAACAATTATGGCAGTAATAGATTGCAATCTTCAGTGGTTTATTGAAATATAATTTTTAAATTATACACAAAATAAGTTAATTATCTTTAATTTAAACAACTTAACAAACACATATTTTATAATGTTATTTTATAACAAAAAAAGAAAAGAGTTGAGTAACCTTTGGCTACTCAACCAAATTCTAGCGGATTGTAACAATCCCTTCTTAACTTACTTTTTTATTATACGCCGAGCAGTACGTACATTTTCGCCTTCTACCATTAATAAATACCCACCAGCGGGTAAGGCATTCAAACCATTGATTTCGGTCTGTTTACCGTTCAATGCTTGCATTTTTAATAACTTACCATTTGCGTCGAGCAGTCGAATAAATCCGCGTTGTGGGGTTTCCAATTCAACTTGAACAGCTGCGGTAAAAGGATTGGGACTAACCTTCATTTTGACCAATTCCGAAAACTTATCTACCTTACTAACTACGGTAGGTATAGAACCCAGAATGGGATTTGCAATAATTGCCCAAGCTTCAAAACCAGTTAAACTACTGAATCTCACCCATCTATTTTCTTCTGGCTCAATGATGTATTGATCGTCAGAAACTTTATTGTTATCATTTAATATAGTTAGTGGCATACTGCCCTGAATGGTAAACAAATATTTTCCTGCGGGCACAAACAGCGGTTCTATTGCGTGAATACTCCTTTCAAAAGAAGTTGGTGCGACAGTGTCGGGTTCAGATCTATAAATAGAGCGCGTGGTTTCATCATCATTCAGTAATAAAATTGAATATTCTACTATTCCTGCCTCACTCGCAGCATACGGAAAATAAATGCCAGTTATCGTATCAGCGACCGCTAGTTGGTAAGCAACGCCGTACGAATTTTCAAAATTGTCAAAAAATCTGCTGTAATCATCAGAAAAGTAAAAGTTGTCATCGTGATCTGCCATAATCGAATCGCTCACCACGATTTCGTCGTAGAGTGTAAATTGAACTAGTTCATCTTGAAGAAATCGAAAACGAACCGTGTAAGTAGCTGCTGCCTCGGGTATAAATCGGGATTCGATTTCAAACGCATCAGCTTCTCCAACGGGTAGGTCAATTGAACCACTTTGTTCGATAAATACTGGGCTTCCATTCTGACTTACCTGTACTTGCATTACAATTTGCGCCGCATCTTCCTCGCTTACATTATTCACTTCCCCAAAGAATTTAAACCCATCTTGATGATCAATATGCGTAATGGTGTTTGGACGAATAATGCCTTTACTAACCGTAATCTGCGAAGAAGGAACGCCAAATTCTAATTCCCGTAACATATCGCTACTCCAAGCAGAATGAATCAAATTACCATTAGGGCGTAGTAACAAGCCAGCAGATCTAGTAAACGTAGCATAATCACCAGTGCCATCGACGATTTGTTCATCGGGTCCAAACGGTTCGGAAAATCGATTAGCACTAAGCGTCCCTGCAACAGTTGTAACCATTCCAGCCGTATCAATTTTTCGTATAAACCCATTGATACCATCCGCAACAAAAATTTCTCCTTCAGGATTTACTGCGATGCCTTCAGGAAAAGCAAATCGCGCAGCTATTCCTGTTCCATCGGCATACCCAAATCCACTACCTGCAATAGTAGTTACCTCTCCAGCAGAAGTAATCTTACGAACCGAATGATTGATTAAATCCGTCACGTAAATATTATCCTCTTGGTCAATATCCACTCCCCAAATCAACCCGAAGGTCGCCGCATTTCCTACACCATCAGCATTTCCAGGACTAGCACTTCCTGCGAATGTTGTTACCTCACCAGCTGGGGTGATTTTTCGGATGGCAGTATCATCCGTAACGAATAAGTTATTTTGGCTGTCAAACACCAAGCCTGTCACAAACGAAAAAGTTGCGGAAGTCAAATTACCATCTTCCATACCAGATTCGCCGGTACCTGCATACGTACTTACCGTTGTTGTACCTTCGGTGAAGGTTATCTTTCTAATTTTTAAATTGTTTCCATCCGCTACGTAAAGATCACCATTTGCTGCTAGTGCTACATCCTGCGGACGATTAAGCCGTACCGAATCTCCCACTCCATTCACATCGCCACATAGACCATCTTCTGAGCCAGCTACCAATTCCAATTTTCCCGCTGGGGTAAGCTTTAAAATATTACAACCATAATCATTGGCTATATAAATATTACCACTACTATCAATATCCATTCCTTTGGGGTTATACAGGTTGGCACGCAATGGATTACCTAATTTAACACCTTCTACTTGATTTCCAGCAAGGGTTTTAACATTAACCTGGTCGGAAGCAAACGAACTCGTAAACTTATAGAAACCGCCTTTTCCACCGCTTTTAATATCTCCACCTGCCCAACCTTCAGTGGGTGAGTAAAAATCAGTACAGACGATTCCATCAGGATTTTTAAAATTTTTCCAAGTAGAGCCAAAATCTGTCGTGATTGCCATATTTTTAGTGTACCAGCCATCGGTATAAATATAGGTTGATTTGGTACCTGGTACGTACTTTAAGCTCATAGCCTTAAATTCGGGGGTATTAATGGGACTCCAAGTGAGTCCGCCGTCGCGTGTTCTCGCCCCCTTAGCGACTCCTTCAAATCCTGCTGTACTGAGGGCTGTGGTTGCTATCCCATAAAGTTCGTCTTGAAACTCAATGGAAGTGATTGCCCCATCTTCAATTCCTGTATCATAAATATTCCAAGTATCGCCTCGGTCGGTCGTTTTTAAAATTCTTCCTGTTCGAGTACCGAACCATAAAGTATCACCGATAGCGGAATTATGACTATCTGCAACCGTTCCCCAATTAGCATCGTCAGCAGTCAATCCAGCAGGAGTTGTCTCTGTCCACGAAGAACCGCCGTCAGTAGTTTTCCAGATCGTCAAACGATCACTACTTGTAGAACTCCCTCCAGTCGTGT
>JBGCES010000634.1:0-10922 GCA_045106545.1 Saprospiraceae bacterium | reverse complement strand
GTAGGAGCAGAGAAGAAAGCTGCATCACCAGAACATTCGATTACACTTACTGGGTCAGTAATAGTAATTGGACCTTCTACCGTCAAAATTGCCATATCTGTATAAATCGTATCACAAGAACCTGTGAAAGATTTCATCCGGTAACGCGTGCCGTTAAGACCATCTACATCACTTACATCTAAAGTAAAAGTAGTTACATCGCTGTAAACGCCTGCTTCGGCAATATCAATCCAGGTCACTCCTTCATCATTACTTAACTGCCATTGGCTAGTTAATGAACCACCCGCACTAAGGTTTTGAGAACCACCAGTGAAGGTTGTACCTGTACCACCACATTCAGTCACGTCAGTTGGACTACCTGTGATTTCGATTGGTCCTTCAACCGTTAAAGTTGTTGTACCTGATTGTTGAATCGCACATTGTCCAGTGCTTATTTCTACGCGGTATTGGTAACCTTCTAAGCCAAGTACATCAGCAATCGAAAGTGTATCAGAACCAACACCGTTATATAATCCATCGTTGGTCAAATCTGACCAGCCAGAACCATCGTTTACTTGCCACTGGTAAATAGGTGTACCAGCACCAGGGTTAGCTACATCGACAAAAATCGTATTTGGCTCACCAGAACAACCTACAAAATTTGCAACTGGATCGGTAATACCAATTGGTCCTTCAATGCTTAATAATGCAGGATCAGAATATAAAGTATCACAAACTGATGTCCATGTTTTCATGCGGTATAAGTAGCCATTGTAGGGTACTGAAGTTGCGCCAGTTAAAGTCAAATTCGCTGTTCCTGTTCCATTGTATGGAGCAGCATCCATGATGTCAACGAAAGTTGTACCACCGTCACGGCTTACCTGCCAGTTGCGCTCAACTGTACCAAGTGGAGCAGTTACGACAGAAGAAAAGCTCGTATTATCTCCTTCACAAATTTCAACATCTACTGGGTTACCATTAGTTGCATCAAAAGCAATTGGTCCTTCTACGTTTAGCTGAACACCATCTGAGTAAACCGTATCACAACTTACTGTATTTGCCTTTAAGCGGTAGTAGTTATCATCTAAACCAACTACATCAGCAATCGTTAACTGTTGTGTAGTTACATCACTATAAGGTGTACCATCAATCAAATCAATATAAGTAATATCATCAGTTGAAATCTGCCATTGGTAGAAAACATCGCCATCACCTTGATTTTCGATAGTAGAAGTAAAAGAAACACCTTCTGCAACACAAATCGTTTCAGTAGTAGGTTCTAAAGTTACTACTAATGGACCTTCAGAAATAATATCAACTGTTCCTAATAAGTTCGCAACATCAGCAATACAACCTTTTAGGTCAGTTACTGATACAACGCTATAGGTAGCAGATGCGGTAGGTGTTACTGTAATCGGGTCGCCGCTATTATAATTATTAACGGTATAATTAGTTGTTCCATCGGTATAAACGATAGTATAAGGTGGCCATCCACCATCAATACTAACGGTAAGATCAACATCATCTAGATCACCCTCACAAGCCACTGTTTGACTAGGAGCTGCTAAGGTTGCTAATTCGGGATGAATAGGATCACAGACATCACAAAGGTCAGATGCATCGATACCTGGATCGAAAACACCGTTACCGTTGGTATCTTCTAATGCGTTAGGGATGCCATCACCCAAAACGCCATCAGCTCCTAGCTCGCCAGCACATTCATAACATGCCCAAGCAGAAGTCGCGTAATTTCTTACGTAATATAAAGTGTTGTTGCCGTTGTCTTTGTCAATAACTGCTAAGTCATTTTCAGGGTTAGTTCCTTCGGAGTTAGGTTCAACGAAGGCATCTGTTCCATCCATCAGATACAATGTATCAGGACATGGACTGGTCATCGTGAAGGTAAATAAAAGTACTTCATCCCCACTCGAATAATCGATGGAGTTGGCACCTTCCGTAATGAAACCGAAAGAAATGTAGTCTCGATTTGTCGCTTCAGTCGGCCCTTGAACACGTGCGTTCTGCGACCAGAAACCGTTGACGCTTTGTAGGTTAGAGAATGCGAAGTTAGCTGGGTCGCCCACTCCAAAGTAAGGAGCAACGATAGTAGCCTGACCAGATCCCGTATCTGTGTTGTCCGAGATAGTCGTTCCGCTAGTCGTTTTGGCATAAACCCCATAAGTCCCAACATCATCCATGAGTTGGAGTTTCATTTCAAAGCCAGGCTGGGCATAGAGACCAAAAGCGCAACCCAATAGAAGCATCGTCATCAGTGGACGAAGCGCGGGCAACAAGTGGTTTGCTACCCAATAGCGCAAGTGATTGTAATGGTTTGTCATAAGAGAAAATTAAAAAATTGGTCGTTCGATACTCATGTCAAAGTATCGTTCCACCGCGAGCAGATTTTCTAACCCCTGTCAATAATTGCTTGATAATCAGAAGATTATAAAGTTTTTGAAAGAAAAATTAGCAACACCACTCTTAGGTGTTTGTTTGGAAAAATAAATGTTTAGAAAAGCGCAAAACTTTACAATCGCTTCGGCAAAAGCGGGCGGTGGGAGGGATAGTGTTTGCCTAGTGTATAGGTTGCTGCGCGTATAAAAAAAGTTGGTAGTTGGTAGTTTTTAGTTGGTAGTCACCCTTCTGAAACATTCGGGTGACTACCGACTACCAGCTAAAAACTTAAAACTGCTTAACGTGGATTCGGTGAATTAATAATGAAATTCGGGAATCCGTTATGGTTTGTAGGGAAACGTAAAATGATATCAAAGAGGACTTTTGAACGGTCGTTGTCTGGTCCCTGATAGATTACATCGCCATCTAAATCAAAATCTTCGCCGTGATAACCTTTGATGATGTAGTTGTAGTATTGTTGATCGTTTTGCTCGTCGCTCAATACTTTTACTAGCATATTAAAGATATCGTTCTGTGGTCCTTGGAAGATGACTTTCCCATCTTTTGATAAATCACCTGCCCAAAGTGCCCATTTGTCTTCAACTTTAATTCGAGAATGCTCCCCGAATATTTTAGTCGTTGGTTCAATAAAATCAACCATACTGGTTGTCTTAGTCATAACCTGTGGTACACTCGTACAAATTCCGAGGTGATTCCGGTGACGAATACTGACATAGTAACTACCCGCTACCATTGTCCAGAAGGTTAGTGGAGATACACCATCTACATCCACTACATCGCCATCTCGCTGTAATAGCGCACTGCGGGTTCCAATTACCTGCGTACTATCCAATGGACTACGTAGTTCTACAAATACCCAGTCCACAATTGCATCATTTCCTGTAATGTCAAACACGTCTTGAGTAGTGACCTCGCCACCACCGTCACCTTGGTGCTCAAAAGTCTGCATATCACTGTAAGGTTCTTCTAATGGTAAATAGCCTTTTTGACGTAAGTCATCGCGCATCAATCCATCAGGAGAATCACTTAAAGGTCCGTAAAGATGAGCCCGTAAACTCAGGCTAACACCGATACATTGAGCCGATAAAATCGGGTCACAAGGATCACGTGGGTCACTTTCTATGCCATCAACGAAACCATTTACATTATCATCTTCAATACCATCTAGTAATGTGTCACCATCCGTATCTGGGTCAAGTGCGTCGGTTTCTAAACCTGGGTCGTATTCACCATTTTGATTCAAATCCTCTACCCCATCGCTAATGAAATCTGCATCAGAATCTGTATTGTATGGATCCGTTTCGCCTGCGTCAACCGTTACATCCTGATTAGTATCTTCTACATTATCCAGAATCAAATCATTATCTGAATCTAAGTCTAAACTATTCAATTGACCATCACCATCGTTATCTACATCTGGTTCATTATCAACCAAACCAAGCGTACCTTCAATTACCGAAGTACCGAATGAACTTGCATCGGCATCAATACTATCCTCAGGTTTGCCATTGTCAGCGATACCATCCGTTTCTGTAAAGACTAATGGTGTTGATTCCAAATTATCATCAAATCCATTATTGTTGGCATCAGTGAAGCCATCTACTTTTCCGTCATTATCTGTATCTGCGGTTGGAGATGCGATTTCACGCAAATCATTACGTCCATCACCATCCGCTTCGTTATCGTAGGCATTAGGTAAGTCATCGTTATCCATATCACCACTTGCATAAGTCGAACCGTTGTTGTCGCTGTCAACTGGACGAACATTTCCTGCACCATCATCACCCTCAGTGGTGATTAATGGGAAGTTTTCGTAATTGTCTTGGAAACCGTTGCTGTTGGCATCTACCCATTCAGCAGGATCAATCTCACCATTACCATCAGTATCTACACCACCCTGCTCGATTAAATCCGGAATACCATCGTTATCGCTATCCAAATCCCAGAAGTTAGGAATCATATCTCCGTCTGCATCACATACTTTACCTTGGGCATCAGCGTAAACAGTACCACCGTAGATAACTAATGGTAAAGAAGTATCGTCTGCACCTGGGCTACCGTTATAATCAGGATCGTATAAGTCAGTGAAACCGTCACCATCATTATCCAGCATTGTATTTGGATCAGTAACTACTTGGTAATCAACCTGACCGTCACCATTGGTATCTACACCGCCAGCTTCAATTAAATCAGGTAAACCATCATTGTCACTATCTAAATCTTGGTAGTTCGGTAAGCCATCACCATCACGGTCAGCCTCGAAAGAAGTTGGCTCGTACTGGTCTGATGCACTTAACGATGGGTCGCGGTCATTGGCATCAAAGCCGTCTGCCCAACCATCTTTATCGTCATCCCAACCTGGTAAACCTAAGTTATCTACTAAGCCATCACCGTTTTGATCTTTGAAACCTGCTTCGATAATATCTGGAATACCATCGTTATCACTATCTAAATCTAAATTGTTAGGAATGCCATCACCATCTGCATCTCCTTCTCCTTCATCTACATCAGCAATACCATCATTATCATCATCTAAATCTACATCATCTACCGAACCGTCACTATCGCGGTCGCTACAATCTTCTAATTGCGCGATTTGATAGCGATTAACTGAATAGGTTGTTCCGAAGGTAGCTGGTGAAGTTGTTTCCAAACCTTCTCCAATATACCCTAAGTCAAATCCTACTGCGTGAGTAGTTGCATCTCCATCGAAACTAAATATATTATCACATTCAGTAGTTGAAAATGGTGAATAGTTCATAGTCGAACCATCGGCTGCTACGGTGTATTCTACAAATTGTGTCCAAGTTTTGACATCATCTTTAGCAGCACCAGATTCACCATGCAAAATCGTTTTTCTGAAACCACCTCCCATCGTCATAGCTGCATCCAAATCATAGGTTGGACCGTTGTTTTCACTTTCTATGATAACAGCAAATGGCGCAACAGCAGGACGATCATTTTGGATAAATTCTACCGCACCGTACCACAACTGCAAGAGTGCAGTTGCCGAACTGTTGGTAAAATCATTATCGTTATAAATCGTCAAACCGTTATCGTTTTGAACGGGTGCGAGGGGAACATCCAATGCTAATACTTCCGCAGTATTCGGAGTGGCATTAGTACAATTTGTATTAAATGTATTTGAAGAAATACTTACTAGAGGGAGGATATCATCGGGGGAGCTAGCTTCATTCTCCGGATCGGAGTCGCTACCGTAGTGCGTTCCAAATACTATACCACTTTCTCCATTGTCTTGGATCAAATTGTCAGTTACTATGGCTTTTGCACCGTTTACTTGAATTCCGTTTTCACCGTTAGTCGCTATTCGGTTATCAGTGATTTGAATATCGTTAGCCAATTCGATGACGATTCCATTTTCACTATTGCCGAGTGGCGTGTTATTCGCACTCCAACCGATGCGGTTGTGCTGAATCAGGTTGTTTACTGGCAAGTTGCCCTCCGTAAATCCACGGTGAGTCGCCCCAATGTAAATACCAGATTGAGCATTACCTGAGATGATGTTTCCAGTCAAGTCGGTCTGACCACCGATTTGGTTGTCAGTACTACTACCTGTCACCTCTACTCCAAACTCTAAGTTGGGAACAGGATTCACACCATCTTTATCTGTACCAAGGTGATTACCAGCAACTTTATTATTCGTGGCTGCATTCAACTGAATACCTGACTGGGTATTACCTGAGATTACGTTGCGTTCTAGTTCATCGTCTGTACCATCTTCGTTTGAACCGATAATGATATTAGATGCACCTGCATTTATTTGAATTCCGTTCAAGGCATTCGCACGAGCAACTGTACCATTGGCATTGATACCTACATAGCTACACTGAACATGCCCCATATTAACTTCACCAAAGGTGATACCGTTTCCAGGGAAGCGGTTAATAACGAAGCCTTTCAAAGTAACATTATCAGCTAAAATTTCTAAACCACTTGCGTTACCTGTTAATAAAGTTCCATCTAATTCAACTAATAAATTATCTGGACAACTCGCTTCAGGTTGGGTCGTTGCATCAATAAATACTTCTTCCGTTACTGTAGGCAGTGGTGATAAAGGAATAATCGTCTGTACTCCTGTACCAGGAATCAAGAAGCGAATCGTATCTAAACCAGCACTTTCGTTTGATTCGTTGATAGCTTCACGCAATGAACAGTGTTCATGCGTACATTCACCATCATCAATATCGTCAGTAGTATTGACATAAATATCACAACCTTCACAATCACTATCATCGATAGTAATAGTTTGTGTTAACTCACTAGAATTGCCACACTCGTCGCTTACACGCCATGTCCGAAGAATCAAACCACTTTGGTTACAACTAGAAATTGAACTCACATCATCGGTATAAAACGCCGATAAATTAGTAGAACAATTATCAACCATATTTGTAACGTTACCCGTCAATGATAAATCAGTTGGGTCATCATTACAACCGATAGTTACATCAGCAGGTAAAGTGAAAGTCGGATTGATTGGGTCACTAACGATAATAGTTTTGGTATAAACGGTCGTGTTACCACATTCATCCGTTGCTTCCCAACTACGCGTAATGAACCGATTATCACAATCTGAGTAATCTTCTATTTCATTATAATTCAATGGCACTGAAATATCACAGTTATCAACTGCGATGATTTGAATACCGCCGATTGGTGCATTTGGTACTGCATCACAATCTGCAGTAGTTACCAAAGGAAGACTTCCTTCAACGACCATCCAGTGTACTTCTTCCAGCAAGTGAATACCATCTTGATAGTCCCACTCTTCTACCCGTACTTCAAATCCTGTATTGGTTACGTTGCGAACGCGTACTGTAGCCGCATCTGCCTGATTATTACTCAAGCTGTTAGCAATTACAACTGGGTTGTAGTAAGTATTACTAAAGGTAACAGTCGTCCAAAGCTGAGTTGCATTGATTGAACCATTTTCACCCATCACTTGACTATTAGCATCAAGGAAATCACCTGTGTTACCAATCGCAAAGTAACCTACATCTTCGGTCGTATGTGATGCATCTGCATCCGTAGAAGTTTCTTCTTGTAGATATAATTCTACATTATTTGCATTCAAATTGCGGTAGCGAATACTTGTTGCCTCCGCATCTTTTGTTGTTTGAGTCGTCGTCAATAAAGCAGGTGCAGCACTGTAAGATTGAGTGAAGTTGATTGACTTCCATGCTTCATCCAGTGTGGTTTTTACTGCTTCAAAGTTAGTGGTGTATGCACCTTCCTCTATGGCAATCCATGCCACGTTTTCTGGTTGGTGATCGCCATCGTTGCCAGCTTCTTCCGTCAAGCGCATTTCAAATTGACTAATCGAAATATTACGCATTTGAACTACTGCTGCTGACGCTTCATTATCAGAAGTTAACTGATTGAAAATCAGCGGCTTATTCGCAAAGTCAATCGGTAACTGAATGGTTTTCCAACGTTCGGTTACATTTTCCATCACCCCTGCTACCATACGTTTACCATTTGGTAGGTAATAGATACGGTAAATGTCCGGTGCAGTCGCATCCATTACTTGTACGATTTGGGTATCCAAGGTTTGGTTACCACAAGCATCCGTTGCCGTCCAAGTACGCGTGATAGTGTAATCATGTAAGCTACAACCATCTTCGCCTTGAGAGTCACTTTCGTTTACTGCCAGTGAAATCGCTGGACAGTTATCAAAAATCTGTACAAAAGGCACAGCAGGTACTACTTCGTCACAGAATACGACATCGTCTTCTGGTACATTCAACAATTGTGGAGGCGTATCATCCGCGTAAGAAACAGTCACTTCTGCCGTTTCGCAACAGCTTCCGCCATTATAGCATACTTCGTAAGTAAATCGGTCAACAAAACACTCAATTGAATTTGGAGTGAACGTGAATGAACCGTTTTGATTTAGATTCAATGTTCCTTCCGTTGGTTGTTGAGTGACCGTTAAAGTATAAGAACCACCGAAGTTTAAGTCGTTAAATAGTACATTATTTTCGTACGGTAAACCTGGACAGAAAGCAGAGAAAGCATCTGGGCTTACTCTTCTATCTACTGCCTTTTCTACTGAACTGGTATAGATAAAGTCTTCACAAGCTGCGCGACGGGCACCCCGACGGTAGAAAGTGGTTACTTCGGTGGTCGCAGGATCGTAATTCGCTGCGGTTGCTCCGTCGATATCAGCCCAAGTTGCATCATCTATTGAAGATTGCCATTGGTAGGAAACTGTACCACCTACACCGCCACTTGCAGCAGTTGTTTCAGTGATTTCAGCAGGATCGTAGCCAGGACAGTCATTTTCATCAGCAGCAATTGCACCCGCATCAGTTAAAGAAATAATTACCACTTTCTCAGCTGCATCAGAATAAATCCAATCTGCACAGATGGAGCGTTTAGTAGCTCGACGATAGTAAGTTGTTTCGTTAATTGTTGTTGGGTCGTAAGTCGCTGAAGTCGCTCCACCAATATCTGTGAAATTGACGTTATCCGTTGAAGACTGCCATTGATACTGTGCTGAACCATTACTTCCTCCGCTTGGTAGATTAGTGCTATTAATTACACTTGGATCGTAACTACCACAGTCTGATTCATCACCGTCAATAGAGCCAGCATCTGTATAGTTAGAAGTTGATTCTTTCTGTACGGTATTTGAATAAACATAGACATCACAATTCGCGCGACGCGCTCCCCGACGATAGTAAGTCGTTTCGCTAATCGTTGTCGGATCGTAAGTTGCTGAAGTCGCACCACTAATATCTGTGAAATTGACGTTATCCGTAGATGACTGCCATTGGTACTGAACTGCGCCTCCCGTTCCACCATTAGGTGCATTTGACGCGGTAATTACAGCTGGATCGTAAGTAGCACAATTCGTTTCATCACCAGCGATAGTGCCGCCGTTTGTGTAACTTTCTACCACTTCTTTCAATACTGCATTGCTATAAACGTAGGCACTACAACTTGCTCTGCGTGCACCGCGACGGAAGTAGGTCGTTTCGTTAATTGTAGTTGGATTATAAGTTGCTGAAGTCGCCCCGCTGATATCTGTAAAAGTTACATTATCAGTAGAAGACTGCCACTGATACTCTGCTGCCACGCTAGAACCACCCGTTGGTGATGTAGCTGTGATATTAGCTGGGTCATAGCTACCACAATCACTCTCGTCACCGCTAACTGTACCTGCATCAGTAACATTTTCAATGATGGTTTTTACCACTACGTTAGAGTACAAAAAGTTATCGCAATTAGCGCGCCGTGCTCCGCGGCGGTAGTAAGTCGTAACTGAAATATTTGTTGGATTGTAATCTTCTGTATCTGTATTGGCAATATCTGTCCACGTAGAGCCATCAGTACTGCTTTGCCACTCGTATTTGAATGATCCGCCCTGACCTCCAGAAGGTGGAGCAGCTGAAGTAATAATTGCAGGATCAAATGCGCCACAATCAGCTTCATCTGCAGCGATAGTACCCGCATTGGTCAAATTGTCCTCAGCAGTTTTAGTAACTACATTAGAAACTAACCATTGTGTATTATCACAACCTGCGCGACGCGCTTTTCTACGGAAGTAGGTAGTAACGTTAATTGCGCCTGGATTATAATTTGCTGCATTTGCACCACTGATTTCTGTGAACGTAGCATTATCCGTTGAAGATTCCCACTGGTATTCTAAAGCACCAGCTCCACCTGTAGCAGCCGTTGTTTCAGTGATTTCGCTCGCATCGTAACCCGCACAATCAACTTCATCGCCTGTGATTGCGCCAGCGTCAGTCACATTATCACAAGTACTCTCACAAGTGAATGGACTCAAATTCGCACCTGGAATAATTGTCCAGCTATTATTGGAAGGTGTCTGCCAATAAACTTGGAAGTGGTCACCACCACCACCTTCTTTGTGTAGCAATTCTACGTAGTAACTCTGACCTGCAACCAAGTTAATGGAAGCAGAAGTTTGACTAGCATATTTAGTGTGATCCGTGACATTTGTCCAACCGCTGATAGAAGCAATCAAGCTAGAAGAACTAGCCGAAGCATCCGTACTCAAATATAGTTCAATATCATCATCGCCCGTTACATTAAAGATATAGTTACCTGTTTCTGATGGTGTGATGTAACCCCGAACACGTGTTCCGAAATCGCTAGCGTAATTATCTGGACCATCAAAGCTGTTAATTTCAAAGGTTTCATCTGGACTATTAGGATAATTAGCACTACCTGTTAAATCAGATACTGCCGTACCTGAAATTCCTAAAAATCTTTCAACGGTCAAACTTCCAGTAGGACATACAATAATACAATCTGCATCTAATTCATCTACAGCGCCGTCGCCGTCGTCATCTTGCCCGTTATCACAGATTTCTGCGCAAATACGAACAGTAATATCATCAATACCTACTTCTGTTTTACTGCCAGCACCTAAATCTGCTGCTTCAATGTAGATATAAATCGTTTTGCCAGCGTGAGCTGCAAGGCTTTCATTTACATTTGTCCAAACAGCGTCATTATCGGCATTACTACCCGTTTCC
>JBGCES010000633.1:0-18241 GCA_045106545.1 Saprospiraceae bacterium | reverse complement strand
CGGTCAGATGATTTTGCCGCCTTGGATAAGCAGTTGAATGGGAATTTGCATCATCGGGTGTGGTTACCGAACCGACAGAAAATTATTTTTAGAAAGACGCGAAAATTACGCCATCGCTTACGCAAAAAAGCACCAATGGGTTTATTAAATGCCTATCGCGGATTGAAAAAAATGTGGGGCGGATGAAGCACGTGATTTGTCTCACTACGGGATTGACGGGAATTTTAAACGCCAGTTTTGAGGTGTTAAGTCGATTAGAAAAAGCGGGTTATCGGGTGACTTGCGCTTGTCCACGTGGAGTTGGCGAGCGAGTACAACAGCAAGGTTTTGAATTTTGGGGATTACCGCCCCGACAATTTGAAACGGCGCCTAATTTACCACCAAAAGTTGCCCAAAGGGGTAAACTGCAACGCTTGAAATATAAATGGCAACATCGCCGTGAGCGACAGCAAATTGCCATCGAGTCACTCAGAATGAGCAATTTCGAGCAGCAAATTGTCGACCGACAGCCTGATTTATGGCTAGTGGACGTAGAATTGCACGAATATATTTTTACGCTAATTGCGAAAAAAGAACCCGTGTTGCTCCTCAGTCAGTGGTTTTCGCTCTGGCGTAGAAAAGGCTTACCGCCATTGCTACACGCGACAATTCCGCAAGCAAACTGGCGAAGCAAATTAAGTTTATGGCTCGCATGGGAACGCATTGAATGGCAACGTGGATGGATGTTTTTTAAACAGAAAATGCGCAGTGCCGCGACGGATCGACGGAGTGTTTTATCGGCTTACGCCAAAAAGGTGGGATTTCCTAAAAAATATATCCGCGATAATTATTGGCCTGGACCTTTCACTTATGGCGAACTGCCCGTACTGAGCATGACCGCTTTAGAAATGGAATTTCCCCACGTACCGCGTCCTAATTTAACGTACATCGGTCCGTGTGTTTTTTCAAATCGAAAAGACATTCAAGTGTCAGAAGCAACTCAGCGACAACTAGCGCAATTTTATCAACAAAAGCGAGCAGGAAAATCGTTGTTGTATTGCTCGGTAAGCACCTTTAAAAAAGGAGATACTAATTTTTTAAAACAGTTAATCGCCGCAGTTGCGTCTGAAAAAAATTGGTTGCTGATTATCGGCTTAGGCGGTAAATTAGATCCGGCAGCACTAGGGGATTTATCAAAAAATATCGCTGCGTTTACTTACGTACCACAGTTAGAAATTTTAGCGCAAGCGGATTTATCCATCAATCACGGCGGCATTCATACGATTCACGAATGCATCCATTTTGCAGTCCCAATGCTCGTTTATTCAGGTAAGCGTTCCGATCAAAACGGTTGCGCCGCCCGCGTACAATATCATGGTTTAGGCATCATGGCGGATAAGGATCAAGATGGGGCAGCAGACATTCAACGCAAAATCAAAAAAGTATTAACGGAAAAGCATTTTCAAAAACAAATCAAAAAATATAAAAAAATAGCAGAGATATATCAAAAAGACATGATTTTAGAGCAGCAAATCGAAAAATATTGTTCGTAATGTTAACGTCCACTGTCTTCCCGACAGTGAACGTATTATTGTAAAGAACGAAAAATACCATCAACGTCGGAAAGACGTTGGCGGTATGACCTCCTTCTACCCAATTTATGATTAGAGTTTATCTAGCGAGAATAAAAAAACAACTATTAAAACAAGTTTATCGCATCTACGACTACTTCGCAGATACGGAGTACTATTATGAATATACCCACTTTGTTAATGGTTTTGAAAACCCTAATTATCGCTTTTTACCCTCCGAAATTGGCTTTATTCACTTGCCTAAAACGGCAGGAACGTCTTTCGCTAAACTTTTAGCTGCCGATTCGCAAAATCGCTTTACACTTTTACGTATTCATCGCCCCGTTTCGCCCCATTGTCCTCCTGATAAATTTCGTTACATCACGATTATGCGCGATCCAGTGGAACGCGTTTGGTCGTTATATCGAATGGTGTTGCGGTATCCTAAAAAATACCCGTATTGGAAACATGCCGTGCGGAGTTTAGAGCTTTTTATCCAAAAAAATCGAGCAGCGCGAAATTTGGTTTGTCGCTATTTATCTGGCGAAATGGATCCCGAACCGACAATGGAAACATTAGCGCAAGCGCAGGCAAACTTGCAGCAATTCTATGCGGTATTAGATTTTGCAAATTTTGCGGAGGAGGCGAGTGCTTTTTTACATGGGCATCAAATCGAACATGCTGCTTTGCCGCACGAACGCAAAGCGAGTTATGCCGCGCCAAGTGCAGCGGAACGAGCGATAATCGAAAAATATAATCAGTTAGATATTAAGTTATATGAAAGGTGGCGGATAGAACAATTACAAATAAAATCATCAACTGGGCTTGATAATGAGGTGGCTTGAACTGTACGGATTTTTATATAAATACGAAGTATTTGAACTATGAATAACCACCGATGAAATCGGTGGAAATGCCCATCATTACTTCCTTTTATGACTACGAAGTAGTCAAACAGAACAGTATATAAAAGTTTGACTACTTCGTAGTCATCGAAAAGAGTTTGAGCGTTATTTCCATGGGTTTCACCCATGGTTATTCATGGTTCAACCACGTTGTGGTTATTCAACAGACAAGGTATTTTATTGACTAAGGGAAGTCCTAATCAGAAACTAATAGAGCACTGTTCACTAATGCTCGATAAAACGAAGAAATGAATCAATTTTTAGTACAAAATTGCTTTCGCTTAGCACGTGTTTTTCGGCGATTGGGCAAGCGGTTGCAGCAGCGAGACCCTGCGTGGCAACGCATTTTGGACGATTGGCGGGAACGAGATGGCGAGCAAACTTTGCGCTATGATTACGATTTATCAGCGGATTCGGTCGTGTTCGATTTGGGTGGATTTGAAGGAGATTGGGCAAGTGAAATTTACGCGCGTTACAGTGCGCAGATTGAAGTTTTTGAACCACATCCGGCCTATGCCAACGCCATCGCGAAACGATTCGCGCGTAATCCTAAAATAAACATTCATCCGTTTGGCTTGGCGCAAAAAAATACGCAATTACCGCTATCGGTAGCCGCCGAATCTTCGTCCGTTTTTAATGCCAATAATAGTGGCGAAACGATTGAAGTAGAATTGCGCGATATGGTTACTTTTATGAAAGAGCAATCCGTGGAGCAGGTTGATTTAGTGAAAATAAATATCGAAGGCGGAGAATTTGAACTACTGGAACACCTAATCGCAGAACAGCAAATTGAGAAATTTCAGGAGCTACAAATTCAATTTCACCACTTCATGCCCGATGCGCGTGAGCGAATGAAACGCATTCAACAACAGTTAGCAGAAACCCACGAATTGACCTGGCAATTTGAATTTTTGTGGGAAAATTGGAGACGTAAAGGCTAGACTGATAGCTACTTTATTATTGTAATTGCTAGTGTCTAAAGAATGAAAACTATTAATGATCAGGCACTACTTGGCGGGTGGCAGGTATTGTATTGTTTGAGCATGCGAGTGATTGATGCAGTGCATCAAAGGAAGAGGAAAAGGAGTTTACAATACTAGAATTTTTGGTTACTTTTTTTCAATGAAAAAAGTAACAATATTTAGCAAATGCATAAATGTGAAGTTACTTACATGATCTACATTCGACTAAAAGGCGGGATGGGCAACCAAATGTTTCAGTATGCTTTCGGGCTACGGATGGCGCGGGCGTTGGGGGTAGAGCTAAGTTTGGATTTATCGATCTTGCTCGATCGAGCGCGCGGAAAAGACTTTGTGTATCGAAATTACGACTTGGATATTTTTAATCTTGAATCGCAGTTTTTACTGTCGCCGAAGTGGATGAGTTGGTTACACGCACCGCGTTCTTCGCGTTGGAGTAGTTTTGTGCGGCGGCAATTAGCCAATGGGAAAAACTATATCAAAGAACCGCATTTTCACGTAGCAGAACAGTTGCTGACTGCACCACAAGACGAAACGATTTATGATGGCTGGTGGCAAAGTGGAAAATACTTTGAGGAAATCGAGGAGGAGATCCGAAAGGCGTTTTCTTTCGTATATCCAATCGAAGAAGATTCTTTGTCCTTATTGCAAGAAATTCAAAACACTTCCTCCGTTTGCTTAAATGTACGACGGACAGATTTTGTTAAAAATGCAAATTTAAATACAACGGATTTAAGTTATTTTTTACGGGCGACGGAGCAAATGGCGGAAAAAGTAAGCCATCCGCACTTTTTTATTTTTTCAGATGATGTGGCTTGGTGCGCGGAGAATTTTAAACTACCTTTTCCCACTACTTTGGTCGGACACGATCACAAAGGGATAAAGTTTGGTAATTATATGCAGTTGATGATCGCTTGTCAGCATTTTATTATTCCCAATAGCTCCTTTGCTTGGTGGGCAGTTTGGTTAAATCAGCAACCAAATAAAGTAGTCATTGCACCCAAAAATTGGTTTAATGATGCACAATATGATACTTCGGATTTAGTGCCGAAGAATTGGATAAGAATGTAATATAATTGTTGTATATGTTCGAATTAGCGGATTTTTCTAAGCGGCTTATCTGAAGTGAGTCGCTCAGTAAAATCCGCTAATTCATCAAAATATTTTGACAAAATTTCAATCCATACCAACTTTAGGACTAAACGTTTTTGCGACTTTTCGGGATCGAAGCTATATAAAAAAACCAAAAACATGAACCATACCTCTAAATTATTACTCTTCCTGTGTCTGATTTTGTGTAGTAGTTGCGTCCAATATCGCGACTTACTCAGTTACGATGCGGCGCCTGGTGTGCCGACCGCACCGCAGCCCATCACGAATCAAACGGCTATTCTGATCCAACCTAACGATGTCATTAGTGTGAACGTGAGTAGTAGTAGTGTAGCAGCTGCCGCGCCGTTTAATTCCGCTGCAGGGGGCTATCAGGTAGATGCCGACGGGATGATTGAATTGCCTACTTTGGGATTATTTCGAGTGAAAGATTTATCCGTTTCGACCATCAAAGCAAATCTAAAAGCGGCGCTGCGCCCTTATTTTTCGGAAGAACCGATGGTCAATATTCGCTTAGTCAATTTTAAAATAAACGTCAATGGCGAAGTGGGCAATCCGGGCATTTTTCAAATTGAAAATGGTAGCGTTACGATTGTAGATGCACTTACTTTAGCAGGAGATTTTACGCCTTATTCGCGGCGCGATAGCATTATGATTGTGCGTGAATTTAAAGGCGAACGCACCTTTGGTTACGTCGATTTTAACTCCGCTGATGTGTTCAATTCGCCCTACTATTTTTTGCAGCAAAACGACATGATTTATGTGCGTCCGCGCAAAGAAAAAGTAGGAACGGTGAATGATGAATCGGGCGTGTGGTTGCGCTTTGTCAGTATCGCAACTGGTCTGGTTGCGATAACTTTATCGCTGATTCGAACCCTTTAAGTAGTTGACCAAAATTAGTTTAACAACTTCATTTTTTATTAAATTGAAGACCAATTATTCATCTAATTTCTAGCGTCTAACTTCTAATATCTCCCTACTTAATTTGGAAAACATCCTCATCCATATCGGTTATCATAAAACGGGTACAACCTGGTTGCAACACGAGTTATTTAAAGCCGAGAATTTTACCTTTCAACCTTTGTCCTTACATAATCGGGCAGGGGATTTGGCGCGGCATTTTATTTATGGCGCGGATAATTATTTGCATAATCCGTTCGAAGATCGGGAGCAGGAAATTCGTAAAAATCTAGCGGCAATTCTTACAAAATCTAGCGATTTAGCGAAAGATAAGACTTGGGTGATGTCTTACGAACGGCTATCGGGTAGCCCGCATTGCGGTGGCTTTGATGCACCGATCATTGCGCGACGTTTAAAGAAAATTTTCCCGAAAGGAAAAATCTTAATCGTCATTCGAGAACAGCGTTCATTTTTATTATCCAGCTATTTTCAATATCTCGCTACACTCGGAACGCATAGTTTAGAGCAATATTTAAATACGGCGTACGATACAAAAATCCCCAATTTCTCTCCGCACCACGTCAATTATCTACCGCTGATTAAGCATTATTTGGAGTTGTTTGGGCGAGAAAATGTTTTAGTGCTACCTTACGAATTTTTCCGTGCCGATAAACAGGCTTTTATTCAACGGTTAGGCGATTTTTTAAATAAAAAAATTGACGTAAGTACAGCACGATTTGAACATTATCGTAATGTCAAAAAGTACCATTTTACGCTCTATCATTTTCGTTGGCTGCACTTATTTTTAGGACGTACTTCGCTGAACAATCATTCGATTTTAGCCAATCGGTTTAGCCGAACTATTGGGCGTTTTTTCCAAAAAATGCTCTTCAAATTTATACCTAAAAGTTGGAATCAACGTACGCAGATTAAATTACAAACGCAAGTAAATCAATGGGTTGGAGATCGCTATCAAGCAAATAATCGAGAATTAGCGAGCTTGCTGGATTTAGATTTGGGACAATATGGGTACTTCTAGGTAGCCGATCATACAACATTAGCTCTAATTTTCTAGAACTTGACCTTATTTCTTTTTTATCAAAGCCTGCTCCGACGAATGACGGAGAAAAAAGAAAAAATTAGTGCTTAAAAATCAGTAAATAATCAAAATTTGAATAACAAAAACCTACGTTCTACAGATGAAGAGTTGATTAGCATCGACTTGCAGCGTTGGGCAAGGCGGTTACTGACTTATTGGTGGCTATTTTTGCTGAGTTTCGGCATTGCGGGTTATCTGAGTCATCGTTTTGTGAAGAACGCCGTTCGCTTGTATTCGACTTCCGCTACTTTGCTGATTAAAGATGCGGGTAGGAGTGGAGGGATTTCAGAAGGACAAATTCTGTTTGACGGCTTGATGGGCGGAGCAAAATCTATGGATAACGAAATTCAGATTTTGCGCTCGATGACGCTGATGGAACGCGTTGCGGAAAAGCTGCGATTGAACGTTCAATATTTGCAAAAAAAAGGTGACCAATCACGCGAATTATACGATGCTTCGCCTTTAGTATTAGATAGTTTTTCGTTAGCAAAAGCCTATCCCTATGGTTTAGGATTAGAAGTTGAGTTGCTGGATAGCACGACGTTTCGGTTAAGATTTATGGCAGATTCGGAAGGTGAAGTTTATCCATTGGGTTCGTTTTTTAATTGCTCGGCGGGCTTATTTAAAATATCGCTACGTGAAGGATTTTCCGCGCGAGGCAAATACAGTATTCGCATTCGTCCGATTGAAAATATCGCTTTTGGTTTAAAAACGAAAATTGCCATCGAACGCGTCGGTAGTCAGACGGCTTCCAGTATTTTAAATATAGAAAAAGTAGATCCCATTCCGCAACGTGCTGCCGATGTAGTAAATACGCTGATCGAAGTGTATAACGAAGCGGAAGTGACAGATAAAAATAGCGTTTTGGATCGCACGATTGATTTCATTGATGCGCGCGTCCAAAACTTGACGAAAGAACTCGACCGCGTAGAAAGCAACATTGAGCAATTCAAAAGTCGCAATGAATTATTGACGGATAATGCTGCCTCTAGCCGTAATTTTGTTTTGGGTGAAATTCGTACTACGCTCGAAGAATTATCAGAATATGAAGTGAAAAAAGAAATTCTGCGCTCGCTGGAAATTCTCGTACAAAGTAGTCCTAATAATCAGGAATTATTACCTGCCAATTTAATCGTCGATAATCCCGTTTTGGGTAATTTGGTCAATCAGTACAACAGTATTTTTTTAGAACGCGAACGAATTGCTAAATCGGCAAGTGAGCAGAATCCCGCGCGGATACTTTTGGAACAGCGGTTGGTAGATATGCGTACTTTAATTTTGGCAAGTTTACAAAATCTGCAGACGGATTTGCAAATTCCAATGCGGAGTTTAGAAGAGAAGGTAGATGGTTTAAAAAGTAACCTTGGCAATGTACCGAGTATTGATAAACAACTCGTCGAACAATTACGGACGCAGTCGATCAAAGAAAGTCTTTTTCTCTATCTACTTCGCAAACGCGAGGAAACGGCTTTGTCTAAAGTAGTCACGACCGCGAATACGCGTATGGTCGATCCCGCCCGTGTTCCAAGCGTTCCGATTTATCCTAAAAAACGCTTGATTTATACTGCCGCTGCTGGATTAGGCATACTAGCGCCGCTACTTTTAATCACGCTTTTGGGTTTCTTTGAAACTAAAATTCGCCAAGAAGAAACGATTACGCGGCTGACTTCGATACCGATCGTTGGGCGGATTCCTTTTTCTAAAAAGAAAGAAGTCATTGTTATTAATAAAGGAAAACGCACGGCAATCGCGGAAATGTTCCGTTTGTTGCGCACCAATTTGAATTATCTAAATGCGACGCAACAAAAACAAGTCGTATTGGTCACTTCGTCAGTAGCGGGTGAAGGTAAGTCTTTTGTCGCCCTCAATTTAGCAATGACGATTGCCTTAGCCAATAAAAAAGTAGTGTTGCTCGGTGCAGATATGCGTCGCCCCAAAATGTACAATTATCTCCAAGTCACTAATGACCGAGGATTGAGTAATTACCTGATTCAACAAGCGGAATTGGACGAAGTATTACAACAACATCCCGATCATGCTAATTTTTCTTACATCACGAGCGGCATCATTCCGCCTAATCCCGCCGAGTTGTTCCTAACCGAACGCATGGAAGTGCTGATGGAAAAGCTACGCGACCAATTTGACTACATCATTATTGATTCTCCGCCGATAGGTCTTGTTTCAGATGCGCTATTGCTACGAAAATTTGTAACGAATCTCTTTATTGTCGTGCGCTACAACTACACTAAAAAGCGGATGCTAAAAGATTTGGAGTCATTACATCAAAACAATGAATTGCCCCACGCTAGTTTAGTATTTAATGCCTTGCGTAATGGCAGTAAATCTTACGGCTACGGCGGCACTTACGGAAAAGGATATTATATTGATGAGTAGCTTTTGGGAAAAGAGAAATGAGAAGAGGGAAGAGAGAGCAGGGACACGGGAACATACGAGGAATGCTCTTTTTTAGCAATTGGATTTTGTAAAGACAACTAATTTTTCCCTCCTCTCTCAATAGAATGATCCCTCCTCCCTGTTCTAAACAACTACAATGAATAATAAAACATTTCTAATCGCCGAAATCGGTCAAGCGCACGATGGTAGTCTGGGCATTCTGCATTCTTATATTGATGCGGTCGCGCAAACGGGTGTGGATGCGATTAAATTCCAAACGCACATCGCGGAGGCAGAAAGCAGTTCCGCCGAGCCATTTCGGATCAATTTTTCTTACGAAGATGCGACTCGCTACGATTATTGGCACCGGATGTCCTTTACCGAAGCGCAGTGGATCGAAATCAAAGCACATTGCGAGGAAGTAGGATTGGAATTTATGTCTTCTCCCTTTTCGCAGGCTGCGGTTGATTTATTAGAAAAATTGGCGGTCAAGCGCTATAAAATTGGTTCGGGTGAGGTCAATAATTTCTTATTATTAGAAAAAATCGCACGGACGGGTAAGTCCATTATTCTATCATCGGGCATGAGTTCTTTAGCAGAAATTGACGCCGCCGTTGAGTTTCTGCGCCCTTTTGGTAACGAATTGACCATTTTGCAATGTACCACTAGCTATCCCACGCCCGCCGAAAAGGTAGGATTAAACGTAATCGCCGTTTTAAAAGATCGCTATCCCAATCTCAAAATTGGACTATCCGAACATACTGCAAAAATCTATACGGGTATTGCTGCCGTCGCTTTGGGCGCAGAAGTACTGGAATTTCACGTCGTATTTGATCGGCGTATGTTTGGTCCTGATGCTTCTTCTTCCTTGACCATTGATGAAGTAACGGAATTGGTCAAAGGTGTTCGATTCACTGAAAGCATGCTCGCCCATCCACAAGATAAATCGGATAATTCCAACTTCTCCGATTTGAAAAAAATCTTTGAAAAAACCTTAGCGGTCAATAAAGAACTACCCGCAGGCAGTATACTGCAATTCGACGACCTAGAAGCTAAAAAACCTGCTCAACAAGGAATTTCAGCTGCTGATTTCAAATCGGTCATCGGTCGAAAATTGAAAGTTGCTAAAACAAAATATAGCTTTTTAAAAGCGGAAGATTTGTTCTAGTGGTAGTAAAGGCTTTAGCCTTTTTCGTCCTTGCCCTTTAGGGCATTTCATTTATTTTTTATGCAACCCTAAAGGGTTTTGACAGGAAAGCCTAAAGGCTTAACTACCAGTTACTTATGCCAAGAAAAATAGCCGTCGTTGTCACCGCTCGCCCCAGTTACAGTCGCATCAAAACGGCACTGCGCGCGATTGATGAACATCCTGATTTGGAGTTACAATTAGTCGCTGCCGCTTCCGCTTTATTGAGTCGCTACGGTAATGCCAGCAAGGTGATGGAGCAAGATGGATTTACGATTGCTGCGCGCGTTTTCAACGTCTTGGAAGGTGGAAATTTAGCTGCGCAAGCCAAAACGACGGGACTTGGCATCATTGAATTAGCCAACGTTTTTGAGCGATTAGCACCCGATGCCGTTGTGACGGTAGCGGATCGTTTTGAAACGATGTCCACCGCCATTGCTGCCTCGTATTTAAACATTCCGTTGGTGCATATTCAGGGCGGAGAAGTGACGGGAAATATTGACGAAAAAGTACGGCACGCGATCACTAAATTATCCGATTTGCACTTTGTAGCAAGTAAAAAGGCGCAGCAGCGCGTCATCAAAATGGGCGAATCGGCGGATAAAGTTTTCCAAACGGGTTGTCCGTCCATTGATTTAGCGGCCGAGGTCGCAGCAGATTTTTCTTTAGATTTTGATCCTTACGAAAAATACGGTGGAGTAGGGGCGACGCCCGATTTTACGACTGGTTATTTAGTCGTGATGCAGCATCCCGTTACGACGGAATACGGCACTTCGCGCCAACATATCGAAGAAACCTTAGAAGCTATCCATGCTTTAAAAGTGCCTACGTTTTGGTTTTGGCCCAACGTAGATGCGGGTTCAGATGGTACTTCCAACGGTATCCGTGCCTTCCGCGAGCGACACGATATTGAGTACGTTCACTTTTTTAAAAATATGCGCCCCAACGACTTTTTGAAAGTGTTAAAAAATAGCCGATGTCTGATTGGAAATTCAAGCGTCGGCATTCGCGAATGTAGCTTTTTGGGCGTTCCCGTTGTAAATATTGGTTCGCGACAAGCAGGCCGAGAACGCAGCGAGAATATCATTGATGTCGATTACGATCGCAATGCGATCCAAGCCGCTATTTCCACTCAACGCGTAAAAGGATCGTACGCGCCTAACCACATTTATGGCAATGGAAATGCAGGAAAGAAAATTGCTGATTTACTGGCAAAAGAACCGTTAACGTATCATAAAATATTACAGTATTGAATAAAAGAGAAGACAGATCGCTACGCTGTCAGAGGTCAGACGGAGGTCGTATCTGATAGTCGAAGACGGTCTGACAACGCAGTGGTCTGTCCTCTGTCAATGTAATGATCTCATTTAAAAATGCTCTTTAACTCACTCGAATTTGCACTTTTTCTACCCATAGTCTTCGCGCTATACTGGTCGATTTTTGCAAAAAATCTCCGCGCACAGAACGTATTTCTGATCGCAGTGAGTTATCTTTTTTATGGCTGGTGGGATTGGCGATTTCTGTCTTTAATTATCTTTAGTTCCGCCATAGATTATAGCGTAGGATTAGCATTGAGCAGAACGAGCGAGCAGCGGAAACGCAAGTGGTGGCTGGGACTTTCGTTGTTCGTGAATTTAGGATTATTAGGCTTTTTTAAATATTACGATTTTTTCTTGGCGGAATTTATTGCCGCTTTCGCGGAAATCGGTATTCCGTTGCATGCCAGCACTTTACGCATTATTTTACCCGTCGGAATCAGTTTTTATACCTTCCAGACGTTGAGTTATACCATTGATGTGTACCGCGAAAAGCTAACACCTGTCAAGGATTGGACGGTCTTTTTTGCTTACGTCAGCTTTTTCCCGCAGTTAGTCGCTGGGCCAATTGAACGCGCTACACAGTTATTACCACAATTTTCAGCGCCGCGAAATTTTAATTCCGATCACGTTAAAGATGGGCTACGACAAATGCTATGGGGTTTGTTTAAAAAAATCGTCATCGCGGATAATTGCGCAAGTGTGGTCGATAAAATATTTGCCAATCACGAGGTCTATGGTGCACCTGTTTTGTTTTTGGGCGCGTTCCTGTTTGCCGTACAGATTTACTGCGACTTTTCGGGTTATTCCGATATAGCCTTGGGTACGGCACGGCTATTTGGCTTTCGCCTCATGCGCAACTTTGCTTATCCCTATTTCGCGCGCGATATTGCCGAATTTTGGCGGCGGTGGCACATTTCGTTATCAACTTGGTTTCGGGATTATCTCTATATTCCACTGGGTGGCAGCCGCGTGAGTAGTTCCGCTACCTTAATTCGCAACGTCTTTATTGTCTTTATCGTCAGTGGATTTTGGCACGGTGCGAACTGGACGTTTATCGCTTGGGGAACGCTACACGCGCTCTATTTTATTCCTTCTATTTTACTCAAAAGAAATCGCCGCTACTTGGACGTAGTGGCTACCAATCGACTATTTCCAAACCTACGTGAACTAGCCGAAATGTTGCTGACTTTCACCTTGGTTTGTATCGCTTGGATTTTTTTTCGGGCAGAAAACTTGACCCACGCGGTAGAATATTTGACGCAGTTGTTTACCAATTTTTCTGTGCAACCACGCCTGTTTCGCACCAATCTTTTTCTGCTCTTTGGTATCGGCATCTTATTTCTAATCGAATGGTTACAACGAGAACAGCCGCATGCCTTCGCGTTTAAAGAAACAAGCGTTCCCAAATTAGCGCGCGCCGCGATTTACATCGCTACGGCTTTTGCTATTCTACTCTTTTTACCACAAAAAGAAACAACCTTTATTTACTTCCAATTTTGAAAAATTTTTTCCTCCAGATCGCCATTTATGCAACTGTGTTTTTCGCACTCAACTTGGCGTTGGGCTACTGGCTATGGACTTACGAAACGGAGGATATGCGTCAGGCGAATTTATTACATCCCGCGCAGCAGTGGAGTGACTTTTATAAAAATGAACCACAAACGGTTGATGCATTAGTTTTGGGTTCTTCCCATGCTTATCGCGCATATCGACCCGCCGTTTTTGAAAAAGAATTGGCGTTTAATACCTTTTTTAATTTTGGAAGTGCAGCGCAATCACCGATTACGAGTCACTTTATTTTAAAAGAAGTGCTACAAACGCAGCGACCGAAAGTCGTCATTTTTGATCTGTACTATATGGTCTTTACCAGTAACGACCAACTCAAAAATGGTTTGCCGATTTATTCAGAATTGCAAGCGGGATCGGCGAAAGATGCTTTTTTGAAAAATGGTTTTTCGTGGCAGGAACAACTACAATTTCGCTTTTTTCCGACTTATGTTTATCGGCAATATTTTCCAAAAAAAGTAAATAAAATGCTTGGTCGCAGCTATTTGCCGCCACCCGATAAAGAATACGGAGCAAACGGATTTGTATTTAGTACCGATACCATCGCTTTAGCGAAATTGCAATACGATAACCAGTTCGCGCGCTACTCCACTGAACTCGACCAATTGACGGCAACGAATTTGATGTTTTTTGAAAAAACCATTGCGTTGTGTAAGAAAGAAGGTATTCCGATAGTGTTGATGTCTGCGCCGCTGCCAGAATTGTCGATTCAAAAGATTAAAAATTATATGGAATTTTCTACTTTTTTTACAAATACTGCCCAACGATTGGAAGTAGATTATTATGATTTTAGTGTGGATCGCTTGGCTGACATTCGTGACGAGGAGCATTTTGTGGATGACGATCATTTGAATTTAAGTGGGGCTGATTTGTATTCAACGAAAGTGGCCGCAATTTTAAAAAAATATCAGCAATGAAAATCCTCGCGCTAATTCCTGCACGTGGCGGTTCGAAGGGCGTTCCTAATAAAAATCGCAAGTTGTTAGGCGGCAAACCGTTACTACATTATTCGATTGAAACCGCCTTGGCTTGTAGCGAAATTTCTGAAACGCTTGTTTCTACCGATGACGAGAATATTGCAGAATTAGCGCGTGCGGCAGGAGCGAATGTCCCATTTCTACGCCCTGCACAGCTAGCCACCGATCGTTCGCCGACGATAGATACCGTTTTACATGCCGTACAATTTTTGCAAGCGCAAGGAAAAGTATTTGATGCCGTTTGTTTGTTACAGCCGACAGTTCCATTTCGCCGATTAGCAGATTTGCAAACCGCGATACAAACCTTTGCTAATTCCGCCGCTGATAGTCTGGTTTCCGTGCGCGAAGTGCCACATCAATTCAATCCGCATTGGGTGTTTGAAGCAGCGCAAGCGAGCGGTTTTTTAAAAATAGCGACGGGCGAAACGGAGATTATTCCTCGGCGACAAGAATTACCTCGGGCGTACTATCGCGACGGCTCAATTTATCTGGTGAAAACCGAAATTTTATTGAAAACAAACTCGCTCTATGGCGAGAAAATCGCTTATCATTTATCGACAAATCCGCGTCATGTGAATATTGATACTTTGGAGGATTGGGAGATGGCGGAAGAGATTGTAAATAAAGCAATTTAAAACACATACGAGATACAGTCAGCAATTCTCAGTATAAAGTGTTTACGCTTGCTAACTACGAAGTAGTTGAACCATGAATAGCCACGGGTGAAACCCGTGGTAACAAAACCAAAATCTAACCCGCCACTGACTACGGAGTAGTCAAACCACGGTAAGTCACAGTTTGACTACTCCGTAGTCAGTAAAGAGAGTAGGAGGGTTATCGTCCACGGGTTTCACCCGTGGCTATTCATAGTTCAACCGCATTCGCGGTTATTAATACGTAAAAATCTTACACTAGTAATTGCTAATGCACAGTAAATTGTGCATCATAACTATTTGATTTTCAATACTTTATGTGGATATGTGTTTTGTTTGGTATTTAAATCTAATATAAATTATTACGAAAACTAAATTCGATTTTTGCTACGTCATCGCCCACGGTTTCGCTGCGCGTATGCTCTTGCAAACGGGACTGTTGCAGCAGCTCGCCGCAGACGGAAAACGCATTGCCATCATCGCACCCGATGCGCAAGATCCAAAGTTGTTGGCTTTACAGAAAAATGCCGCGATTGAAGTATTTGAAGCGGCGGCGGATACTAATTTCTGGGGGGATGAGTATTTATTTAAACGGAAGTATTTTTTAGAAAACATCAAAGCGAATCCCGCTTTGTGGGAAAAGCACATGCAGGCCGTTTTCTATAATCCATCGCGTCATCCGTGGCGACGGATTCGTCCATTTTGGTACTATTTGATTTTTCAATTGGTGCAAATTTTCCCCCAACTGCGGCAGCGGTTTTTAAAAAAAGAAAAACGCTATTTGCAATCTACATCGGTAGCGCAATTGATTGAGAAAATAAATCCCGCGTTGGTCATTTCTACTTATCCAGTTAACTTGCTGGAAGCCAAGGTGTTATACGCTGCGCAACAGCAAGCGATTCCTACGGTGATTCACTTATTGAGCTGGGACAATATCACGAGCAAAGGGAAATTTCCCGTGAGTGCAGACTATTATTTGGTGTGGGGCGAAGTGATGCGTAAAGAATTAGTTGAATATTATCAACCCGCAGCGGAGCGAATTTATTCGGTAGGCGTGCCGCATTTTGACCATCATTTAGCAGTCAAAAAGCAGCCAGCAGTAGGTGAATTACTGACGAATTTAGGTTTAAATCCTCAGGAGCCTTATCTGTTCATGGCAATGAGTTCGCCTTATTTTGCACCGAAAGAAATTGATATTGCCGAGCGATTGGCGGAATGGATTGAGCAAGATGTTTTTGGTAAAAAAATGCAACTCGTTGTTCGACCGCATCCACAAAATGTGAGTGGATTTATGGCAGACAAATCGTGGTTGCCGCGTCTAAAACAGCTACCAAGTACGCGTGTAGCGGTGGATTATCCGCAGTTAGCGAACAGCAAATTGCGCTGGAGTATGGCACAGTCTGATATGGATCACTTATCTAATTTATTGATCGGTTGTAGTGTTTGTTTGAATTCAGGATCGACGGTTTCTATTGATGCTTTGGTGCTCGACAAGCCCGCAATTTTAACCTCTTTTGATGCGGATGCCAGTTTATCTTATTGGAAATCAGCACGGCGATTAATTGATTATACGCACCTCAAAAAGTTTATTGAAATCGGTGGCGCAACGCCCGTATATGCCTACGATGAATTGATTGAGACCATCAATATTTATCTAAAAAATCCTGAATATCATGCCGATCGTCGAGCATACGCGCTTGAACAGCAGTGCTTTTCCAATGATGGACGTGCAACCGAACGGGCAGTAGCTGCCATGCTCGATATCAGCACGAAAACGCGCGCTTCGGCATGAAAAAAAAATACGTTTATATCTTATCGCAGCGGTATTCGGGTTCGACCTTATTGAGTTTTTTACTCGCTACGCATCCCGAAATTGTAACCATTGGCGAGCGACGCAAATTTTACAATAAAGCGATTCATTTGAATCCACAAGAAACACAGGTTTGCTCCTGCGGTGAGCAATTTATTGATTGTTCTTTTTGGGGTAAAATCCGCCAGCGAGTGTTAGCCCGCGTCCCTAAAAAAGTATTACGGACTAACTTTACCGAGTTTCATTTTTTTAAACAAAAACAACTCAATCGCTTAGCGCAATGGTTATATCAAACCTCAGTTTGGCTAGGTGTTGCACCAAATTGGCGACCATTCGCGAGTCAAGTACAGCAAATGTTAGCTGCGAATCAAATTTTGGTAGATGAAACCTTAGCCATTGATGGGCATTCAACGTTTTTAGATTCCTCCAAAAGTATCGAACAAGTCCTGTATTTATCGCAATTGGAGCAGTTTGATTTTTACGTAATCTGGCTCGTCCGTGACCCACGTGCCCAAGTCAGTTCTGCCTTAAAATATAACGATTGGACGGTGGTAGAAGCCGCGCAGCGTTGGAAAAAGGAGATGGAAAATAATGCGCAGTGGTTACAAAAAATGAATTTGAAACAGGTAGAATTATCCTACGAAAAACTGTGTCGCGAACCCGAAGCGGAAATGCAACGTTTATTGCAATTTATTGGCTTAGACCCAGAACAATTTAGTCTCAACTTTCGCGAACAGGAGCAGCACATTATGGGCAATCGCAGCATGCGTTTAGGTTCAGACACGACGATTACGGAGCGGCGCGATTGGTTAGAAAAATTGAGTTTACAAGAGCGACAAACGATTGAGAGATTGACCAAAAATTTTCAACAATACTACACGACCACTGAACCCAATTAAAATCAATATCGACCGCGCGATTTTCTGGGCGATTTGTGGTTTTGCGCTCACGATTCCGTTTGAATTAGCATTGGAAGTATTTTTTGGTATTGAGACCATTTTAAAGCCATTTCGCGTCTTTTCCTTAGCTGCAATTGGGCTTTTTTTAGTTAAAACGCTCTACGGTGGCTGGCGCCCCTTGCACTTCAAAGCAGATTTACCACTTTATGGTATCTTCTTATACGGCGTACTGATTTCACTCTGGCGCATGCCACAACCGTTCTTTTCCGAGCGATTATTTGAGAGTGATTTACAGCAGATTTTAATTCATCTGGCGACTTTTTTTGTGATTAAAAATATGGATTTATCACGAGCGCAATACATCCGTATCTTCTGGTTTTTGACGATTGGGATTCTCTGTAACTGTCTGTATTTATATAATTCGTTTTTCTTTTTCGGCATGGCAAGTCGGCAAGGTGGTTTGATGGACAATCCAAACTACGTCGCACTTAGTATTGTATTTGCAATCGCGTTTTTATTGTATCGAATTACGGAAAATACTAACCGAAAACGTCAATTCATTTACGCTGGATTACTCCTTTTTTTACTCTTTATTTTTCCTGTAACGGGAAGTCGGACGGGGCTGATTTTATTATTCGCTATCAGCGCACTTACTTTCGTGTTTGTCTCTTGGCGCACTAAAATCATTACGTTGCTGACGGCTGCGGTATTTGCTTTTATACTCACGAATCAAGGTTCTATACAACTACAATTCGGCGCAGTGCAAGTCCTCAGTAATCGAGTGACGAGTAAAATGGCTTCGGGGGAACAGGACGTACGTTTTCCAATTTGGCGTGGCGCATTGCGAGCAGGAGAAGAGGTGTGGTTCTCGGGCGTAGGCATTGGACAATTTA
>JBGCES010000632.1:0-3201 GCA_045106545.1 Saprospiraceae bacterium | reverse complement strand
ATCCACAAGTTTCCGAAATCTTCTGGGATCGCGGAACCCTTTACGCCTTGCGCGGCACGTTCTTAGCTGGCGCAACGGAACGCTCCTTAGAAAAACTGCAACAATATTCGCAAGAACGCTTACTTGGTGAACGCGTTCCTTACGCAGTAGAAGCTTATCCCGAAGGCAATATGGCGCACCTTTCGGCAGAAAGCGGTTTGTACTGTAGAATTTTTACCGAAGGTATGTTTGGCATTGTACCAACGGGTTTAAACAGTTTTAAAATGACGCCGCGTTTGCCTAAAGATTGGAATGAGATGGCTTTGCGTAAGATAAAGGCGTTTGGTGGGAATTTTGATATGGAGGTAAGTAGAAAAGAGGGGCAGCTAGAAGTGATATTAAAGGATGCCGAAAGTGATCAGGTGATTAATTCTCAGATAATTAAAAATGGAAATACCGCCCGTTTCCGCATCAATTAATCTTTATTTTACCAATGAAAATACGCGAACAATCTCAAACCATTGATTTCAATTTAGTAACCTTTACGCTATTGGATATTGTTGAAAAAATGGAGGAAGAGAACTTCTTTGCAGAAGATCCACTTTTCATTATTGAAAAAATTGGCGAAAATCAAATTACTTTTAGTATTCCGAGAGATAGGCTAGTTCCAAAGCAAATACATCATTTTCGATATGAAGCGGTTAAGAAAAAACTGTACATTGACAGTTATTTCAAAATAATAATACTGCCAAGTATTGACGTTTTTATTGTTCAAATGATATTATTGTACATTATATGTGAAGCTGATATTATCACGGCATTTCAAGTATTTGTACTTTGTACAATGTTATCTATCCCACTATTTTTACTAAGTACTTTATCGGGATACCAAAGTCAGATTGACGAACTTGTACGCGAAATCTCAATTCGATCAAATTTTTTATTACGCCAAAAAGGATATAAGATTCCCCTTTAATTATTGAAAAATAGAACATGAATCTCAATCAAATCACCGTCCCCTCTATCGATCTAGAAAAATCCATTCCGTTCTACGAAAAGCTCGGTTTACAACTGATTGTCAAGGCGTTACCGCATTACGCCCGCTTTGTTTGTCCCGATGGAAACGCTACTTTTTCGTTGCATCAAGTGGAACAATTACCCACGGGCGAAGGCGTTTATGTTTATTTTGAATGTGATAATTTGGATGAATATGTAGCTGAATTAGTGGCGAAAGGTATTGAGTTTGAGGAAATGCCGAATGACAAAAGTTGGTTGTGGCGCGAGGCGCGGTTGAAAGATTTGGATGGAAACCAATTGGTCTTATTTTTCGGCGGTGAGAACCGTTTAAATCCACCGTGGCGAATTTGAAATTGATACAAAATACAATCAGCTGCAACCTTCTACGCTCCTCGTCCTCTTTGAAGTAAAAAAGTAAGATGAAACCAATACAGCTGATAATTCTACCTTTCTTATTCCTTCCATTTTATAGCCACTGCCAAAATTTACCCAGCCTCCTCACTCAACGCAATATCCAATCCACCTTCTCCATTACCGCCTACGATCCCGAAGCGCGAGAATGGGGTATTGCCGTTGCGACGGATAATATTTACGTAGGAAGTTCGACCATTTATATCGAACCTGGAGTGGGCGCATTTTCGGTGATTGCCGAAACCGAGCCGCGCTATGGAATTGAAGGATTGGAACGCTTGAAACAAGGCGAATCCATCACCCAAATATTAAATTCTATTCGTCAGCAGGATAATGAAGCCAAATATCGGCAAGTCGCAGCGATTGATGCAAAAGGAAATACCGCAGCGTTTACGGGTACGGCACTTCGCTATTGGGACGGTCACGCTGGACATTTAGCAGGTAAAAATCACATTGTGATAGGTAATCAATTGGCGGATAGTGTTCTAGTCGCGATGAGTTACACCTTTATGCAAGAACAAGGAACGTTAGCCGAACGATTACTCGCGGCTTTACTGGCAGGGCAAGCCGCAGGTGGACAAATTACGGGTAAACAATCCGCTGCCTTAACTGTAAAAGGCGTTGATAATGAATGGTTTAATCAAATTGACTTGCGGGTTGATAATGCGGAGCAGCCATTTGCAGAATTACAACAATTATTGAATTATCATTATGGTCGGATTCGCTTAAATCAATCCTTTTACGCTCTTCGTGCTGGCAATTCAAAACGAGCAATTGACAAGTTAAAAGAGGGAGAGCAGTTACTTACAGGATGGTATGGGATTTATGACCGCTTGGCGATGGCTCATTATCAAAATAACCAAACCGAGCGTGCAGTAGAATTAATTCAAACCGCTTTAATCAATGATGCCAATTGGAAAAATAGGCTACCCGCTTTTTATTTTTTACGCTCCCACCCTACGATTAAGTTACTAATAAATCCAGCTGATTTTTCTTTGCAAGATTGGCAAAATGCCTTACAAGTATTACTAAACTTGGAACGAAATACGGAAGCGATTCGCCTCGGAACGCAACTTATTAAACAGCAAATCGAATCTTCCTATTTATATTATCTAATTGCCAAAGCACATGATGGAAATGGTAATCAAGCAGCGGCACTAAAATATGTAAACTTGGCTTTAAAAATCGATGATAAGAACATTAAAGCAGAGGAATTAAAAACAAAATTAACCCAATAAAAAAGGGCTCGAATTCTTCCAAAGAATCCGAGCCCTCTTATACGCTAGAAGCACAGCCGTCCACCATCAAGCAAAGCGACCGTCTACCGCAGAGTTGTTAAGTGCTAATTTTAATGTAAAATTTAAAATAGCCTGCCGCGAAGAATTTCGAGGTAAAACCGAAAAATGTAGAAGGTACACGTCATGATTCGAAACGCTTTTGTACGTATATAGTGTACTTTTGAATTTTACATTTAGTCTTTTACATTTTACATTGAAGAACTTAACAGCTCTGCCGTCCACCGTCCACCGTATTAAATAATCGTCGATATACTCTCGCTAAATTTTCCTTTTTTAAATTTGAAACCGTCGTTTTCGTTAATGATAGAAACAACAATATCGCCCATTTGTGAGCAACCACAAACGGTGGTTGGATTTAATTCTGGTGTACCAATACCCTCCGTTAAAACCGCTGTAACCACGTTACGAATCAACTTCGCTTCTTTGATCATACCAAATGAATCCAACATCAACGCAGCTGACAGAATTGTAGCTAATGGATTAGCAATATCACGTC
>JBGCES010000631.1:0-6552 GCA_045106545.1 Saprospiraceae bacterium | reverse complement strand
TAACGATGGAAACGGGCGTACAGGGATTTTCAAAATCAACATTGACGGTCACGTAAGTAGAAGCGTCACTGGCTGTTCCATCCACACATAACGGACGCAAACCAATACGAATCGTATGGTTGTAACTAAACACGCCACGCTCGACCGTCAGTGGTAAAGTGACTGCATTGTTGCCACCTGGACCAACGCCATAGAACGTTTGGCTACCCAAAAAGCTACCGCCCAATTTTACAACTGCACCGCCTGTATTCGAAGCATTATCCAAAAATGCAATTAAGTTACGGGTTTCGTTAAACGGATTATTATTGGTTAATTTTAATAAGAAACTAGCCGCTTCATCTGCTGGAACGGCAAATCTACTTTGCTGATCCGTTGCTGCGCCCGTTGCTGGGTCAATTAATTGAATCACATCTTGATCGCGGTGGATTGTTCCATCTTCGGGGGGACAACTCGAACGACCACCCAGTAACGAAAAGTAAGGCGTATGATTCGGTGCGGGTCCTTGGATGGCGGTGACGCTAAACTGGTCACCAATATCACCATCTGCCAAAGTGTAACTGACCGAAACAGATTCCGATTCCGCCGCCGAACGACTTTCGCTAATGTTATATTTGAAATTGGTTTTCACACCAATTTTGGTTTTTAAATCCGCAACTTTCACTAATGTTCCTAAGCCAAAAGGCGCAACGATAAAGTTAATTTCCGATCCAAAACCAAAGCCAATATTGAAGTTAAGACCAAAGTTAAAAGACGAACTAAAGCTTTTGCTACTCGTGCGCGCTGCATTATAAGATTGATTAATCGAAGTTGCACCGCCGTAGGTAAAGTTCTCTGCCGCTACTCCAAACTGCGCATCGTACTGCGAATCTGCGTAGTCCGAACGCTCAGGATTATATGCCCATAGCAGTTCCGTGCCGGGTTCGGGGATAGGGTCGGAGAGGTTACGAATCGCGGCATCGGCTTGATTGTATAAATCGACCAATTCGTTGTCCCAGATGATAGTCGCATTGTCGTTCATTGCAAACTTATCGCCATTATAAGAACCGATACGCGTACAAAACTGGTTTTGCCACGTTTCAATTTCTGCTCTAAATTCAGGGCGCAGACTACTGTATTTATCCTCGCGGGTACAGAGCGCATAGTGCGGCAGGGTTTCTACATCGTGGTATTCGAGAATTTTTTTCCAATTATTGAGATAAGTCGATAATCGATCCAATGCAGCTTGTTTAGTCAAAACGACACCCGCATCTTCGTAGATTAAAGTACCGTTTTCGACGCGTATCGAGTCATTGGTAAATTCTTTAATAATATTTTCTACTTGCTGTACCGTATATAACCAAGTCGTATTGACGCTATGGGGTGAAAAGCCTAAACGGGTATTTTGAAAAATGGTATCACAATCGCCCGCCATCAATTCTTGCACTAAGCCGTATTGCATTGCTAAACCTGCACCGACGACGACATCCGCCAGACGACCGCGTTTGGTTTGAGAACTGGAAGTGGAAATTTTGGAACTGGTCGTCATGGAATATTTCCAACTTTCTGCCTGACTGCCGCCACCGCCGACCGTTGCACTCAAATTGAAACTACCGCCGACGCCAAATATCTTAATTTCTTGATCTAAATAAGCGGATAAACCACCACTTTCGCTCTGGTTGACATTGATGCTTTTAGAAATCGTACTTCCCTCCGCAATGCTACTCGAACTACCGTCGCCCGGTGGATCACGCAGCACAAAAAGCGGTAACTGTACTTGGTCACCTTGCCCTGGATTGACGATGACATCCGTGCCTGGAATGGCAGCCGTTCCTTCCACAAAAACAGGGATAATTAAGTCACCTAAAAAGTCGTTTTGAGGTGAGAAATATTCGACCGTTAAGGCGTATAAATGTGGCTCAACGAGGTTCGGATTCCCACCAACAAAGTCATAGCTACCAAAGCTATTGGTCATTGGATCGTAGGGTAGGGTAACGGGTGTGCTATTGTCAGAAGCAGGGTTAGTAATTCTTAGATAACCTTCTGATACTGCGCAAGTTGATCCATTGTGTGTCTCTTCTACGTTGAGGGTCAAACCGTAGAAATTTCCTTGTTCAACAATTGCCGCTTTAGATAAATCGTCACAGAAAAAGCGGTCTAATCCCGATAGTAATTTGACCGAAGGAGCGCGGTGGTACGTAAAGGTTTGCTGAGTCAATTCCGCCATGCGTGCCGCCGTTACGACGCGCGAAGAATCGGTGTGTAAATCTAGTAAATTTAGTTTGTTACTTTGGGTTTTAAAATAGGCGAGGGCTTGTAGGTTATTCGCCGTTTGGTTATTGACTTTGGTGACTTTTAATACTAAATTCAAGGGTGGCAAATTCACCGTTATTCTTCCCGTGCTTTGGGTAACGAAAGATTTATCATAACAACCATCTAAGGTGCGGGCGCGAATTGTCCATAAATCATTTGAAATAGGTACTTCGCAAGTATTTTGTACCCTTAGTTCAACGGGATAAGTTTTAGTATCTAAAAAGTCCACCGTCGTGGTTCGATTTAGTCCAGCAGTAAAATCAGTTCTAGTAAAAATATTTTGTTGCTGTGCGACAAATTCATAGCCAATCGTATCGCGTACGGGCTGATCTAGATTGGTGATTTTAAATGAATCGACTTGGATATTGAAGCTATCTAAATCTGATCGAGTCGGGTCAAAAGTAAAGGTATATCTACCTTCCTCGTCGGTTGTTACCTGTTGAGTTGTTTTATTACCATTTAAAAATACGGAAGTAGCTTTTACGCTAATACTATCCAATCCACATACATTGTCCTGTTGTCCGACTGTTCCTTGCACGACGTAAGAAGTGGTTTCTAAAAAGAGAGAAGCGGTGGAAGTATTTTGATTTTCAGAAAGAATAATCGTTTCTGAACCGGGGTCAAAATCGCTATTGGTTTTGGTTGGTGTAAGCGTGTAAGTGGCTTCATCATCGCCGATAAATACTTCGTCGATAAAGAAGTTACCTACTGCATTAGTGACATCCGTATAGGTATAAAACTGTCCGCCAATCTGTGCTTTCGCAGTAATAGTCACGCCTTGTACGGGGGCGTTACCTTGTAACGTTCTGACTTGACCGCTGATTTCTCCAATAGGGCTAGAGAAGCCGACTACAGAAACGACATCTAGTCCAAAACCAATTTCATCATCGGCATAGACCGTGTAAGTATATTTTTCACCTGCTACACCATCATTGTCTATGTAAGAACGCGCACTCGCGTCAAGCGTAGCAATGGGTTGGGAATTATCGCCCCGATATACTCGGAAGCCACTGATTATATCTGGATCGCCATTCACCGACCAGTTGAGTTCGGTTCTGCCATTTAGGTTTTCAGAAGCGGAAAGCGTGGTTAATAAATCATCTACTTCAAAGGAATATACTTTTCCTGCATCTAATAATGTAAATCCCGATATTGAAACATCTTGCGCTTTCGCACCTACGGTAAGATAATTTCCAGATACTGCTACATCAATACCAAATTGCGCAAGGCTTTGGAAATTGGGTTGAAAAGTAGTTCTTAGTAGCTGCCAAGTGTTCCCATTTTTACGATAAAGGGCGAATGCACCATCGGCACCGACTACGGCTGTATTCTTATCAATGCTAACTCTAGTACCAAACTGAGAGCTGTTGAAAGGTGAAGTTAAGCTAGTTTGTAGAATAAAATTATCTCCACTTCTTGCATAAATATGTGCTTTACGGGTTACATCGCCTACGATTAGGTGGTCTTCTGATAAATCAACGGAGTGACCAAAGTTAAGACTGGTTCCTACATCTGGATTTTCGATAGTCGCTAAGAATGCCCAAGTACTGCCTGATTTCTTATATAATGCCACCGCACCCTTGCGGTTGTTTGAGTTGTTAACATAAGTTGGATCCCCGACTGCCATGTAATCTCCTCGAACGGCAATATCGTGGGTGAAGGTTTGATAGTTTGCATTGGGTTTAAGTATGTCAGCTGGTTGGCGTTGCCCATTAGTGTAAACGGCTATGACTCTGTTTGTACCTCTATTTCCCATGACGATATGATCACCCGATACCCCCACGACCTGTCCAAAGCGCTCTAAAGCATTAGCTTGTTGACCTATATTCGCTATCAATGACCAGCCACCACCAGCACCTAAGGGGGCAGTGTATAACATATATCCACCATTATCAGTTGTATTAAAATCTCTCCCTGGCGTACCAATGACTAATTGATAACCACTAGCATCTACATTCATGCTAAGATCTGTACCGATTTGGTCGCCAAGATTTCCATCAATAGTATTTATCAGAGACCATTTTCTACCTTCTCGACGATATAGATATACCCGACCTCGGTTATCATCTTCAAAAGGTGCAGCAACTGCGGCATAATGACCAGCAGCAGCAATTCTAAATCCTAATTGACCAAATTGAGTATTTCCATCTCTGGCAATGGGTACTGTACTCTGCGTTTGAGAGGAGCTACCAAAAGCTAAGGTTGTAGGAGAGTAGTATTTTGTTCCAGCTATGGTTTTGTAGGAACGAATAGTGAATTCTGTCAATACGTTATCAATATTAGAATAGCTATTATTATCCAGATAAAACGTCTGACGGGTTCCTCCATCAACGTCTTCAATCAGCGTTCCGCCTGCGAATAATTCAAAACCATCTACTTCAATGTTGTAACTCCAAGAAAGCTGAACCACATTAATATTTTGTGCGCCTTGAGAATATCGACTAGCAGAGAATGGAGCAGGAGCAGGTAATGCCAGTGCACCAATCGTTTGTGTAATTTCCGTGCGGGCAGATAAATACAGCGAGCCTGCCCGTTCCGCAAAAGCTTCTACGGCATAGGTAAATGTCTGTCCGGGGGCAGCATTATCATCTGGTAACGCAAAGCTAGTCTCACCCTCATCCTTTATAATTGTACCTATTTGTACGTTATTTCTAAAAATATTAAAACCATCAACCCCAGGGGCAGGATAGTCGAATTGAAATTCGACTTCGCCTGATTGAGGACTAACGAGCACGTTAGGATTAATCGGCGGCGTCAGGACGGGGAAGGGATCGGAATCGCTGACATCACTGCGTGAGTTATATTGTTCATTATTGCGAATAATAAACGCTTCTACCCGATAAGTGTGTCGAAAACCAGGAATGCCGAACGTATCCCTAAACTCGGTATTACTCTTAACCGTACTGATCAGTACCTCATCGCGATAGATTTCAAATCCATCGGCGGTATTTGCTGGATAATCCCAGAAAAATATACTGACATTAAGTGAGGGAATAGTATTTACATTGAAATTACGCGGATAATTAGGATTGGGGTAGGTCAAGCGCGCGGTAGCTGGTTCCGAAATTTGGTTGCCTTTCACGGCTTCCACCGTATAGTTATAAATCCGCCCCGGTATGCCTACTGTATCAGCAAAAATGAGTTCATTACCCGTTTCAATCGTAGCAATGATAATGTCATTACTCTTGACCAAATACGCATCGTGTGAATCGTATAAATGACTCCAACGTAGCAGTACGTGATTAGCTTCGGGAACGGGAGTAGCCGTAAAATTGGTCGCAGGTGCGAGTGCAGGGAAAATCGCGCCACCGTCGCCATAATCGGAATATACTCGACCTTCTGGACTATCCCAAAAGGCGCGTACGCGATAGCTGTAGCCAATGCCGCCCGTACCCAAAGTATCCAAATAGGTCAGCGCTTCTCCTTTCATCACTTGTGCAATACTCGCTGTTCCACGATAGAGTTCAAAACCCGTGTAGTTAGGACTCGAAGGACTCCATGCGATTTTTACACCCATATTTTGTGGTTCGGGGGTAGCGGAAACGTTTAAAATAATGGCAACGGAATCTGCTTCAAATTCAGGTTCGTAATAGTCAGTAAAATTGACGGTATATTCGTCCGTAGTGGTCGTGATGGCTAAGGTTTGCTCAGTGGACGGAACGCGCGTGGTTGAGCCATCATCCGAAAAATCACTACCGTGGTAATCTGCTTTCACAATTAAATTGCGATCCGTGCAGGGGATGTTTTCTATTAAATAATAACCCGCCGAATCGGTTTGCGTCTGCGCTAAAAAGGGTAGAACGTTCGTTTCCGTGCGCACTTCTATCACTACGCTACCTACGCCGCGTCCACTCTGCGCTTTTTGCACGCGCCCACTCAACGAGCGATAATATTTTAAACGTCCGACGGCAAGTGCTTCCTGCGACAAATCGCCCTGATAGTCCGCCTGTACACTATAAATAACTTCATCTGCTTTGGGTGCATCATAATCGTAATAGGCGCGCGCTTCCGTACCCACGTTGGCGATGACCACGCCATTTCTTTTGATTACAAAATCAGAAAAGATAAAATTTGGGTAGTCCCAACAGATTTTAATGTGGTTGGGAATATCGGTAGAAGCGGTCACGTTGGTGGGTAAGGCGGGTGAATTATCACCATTGCCTTGAGGCGTACCAGAGGTCATTTTACCCGCTGAATAATAAGTTATCCCATCAATAATGCGGAAGGCTTTGACTTCGTAATCGACTGCAAAATTGTAAGGTG
>JBGCES010000630.1:0-2224 GCA_045106545.1 Saprospiraceae bacterium | reverse complement strand
GCCGCAACGCACAGCGATTTACGTATAAAATACGTCCAGCTCAACTCACTTATCGCAAAGATAGACTCTACCAACGTTACCGAAAACACTTCCGTGGAAGACTCGCCAATACTCTACGCGAATCCCTACAAGACGGTTCCGATAAAAATATATTTAACACTCAAGAGATCTGCATCTACGATGGAGATCAACTCGTCGCTTTTAGTTTTTTTGATATTGGCGTACATGGAATGGCGAGCATCATGGGTATTTATCATCCTGATTATCAATCTTTTAGCTTGGGTTATTATTCTATGCTATTGGAGATACAATTTGGATTAGAAAATAATTTTCACTACTATTACCCTGGCTATGTGGTACCTGGTTTTGAACGATTTGAGTATAAAAAGCGAATCGGTCCAGTACAATATTATAATCCAGTCTTACAAGACTGGCAATTATACCACAAAGATAATCCCCCATTCTGTCCACTTGAAATCATCCAAAAGAAATTGCACTTTTTAGAATTGGCAATGTGGCAACGTGGAATACCAACCAAAAAATGCCATTATCCACTTTTTGAAGCCAATTTATTTGGCTTTTGGAAAGCCAATTACCTAGAGCATCCTATTTTTCTATGGTGTTACCCGCGACATCCAGAAATGGATTATTTAATCCTTTCATATGACTTGGTGAAACAACATTACTACCTACTCAAATGCTCACAGTTTAATGATATTCCATTTTATATCAAGGCATGGTCGGAAAACTGCGAATTGGATAGTAGTAAATTTACAGAATTACTGATCGTAGAAGAACACATTGCTAAAAGTCAATCTGCGGAAGAAATCATTAATCAGTTGGCTAAATACACTGCTCGCTAGGAATATCAATACGATAAGCTAGAGAGTACTTTTTATTTCTTAATATTCTAACTTCTCACCCGTTTTTTTTATAACACGCTCAAAATCAATTTATTATGGCGAATAATGTCGCTATGGGTATCATCGAAGATGATCCTTACTTGCAAGAGAATCTACACGATTTTTTTGATTTACAACCTGATATAGATGTAAAAACGGTTTGTGGTTCAGTAGAGGATTTTCTACATTTACCCAAGACTCAAAAACAAATTGACTTATTGTTATTAGATATTGGTTTACCTGGTATGGACGGAATTGCAGGGATTAGTTATATTCATGACCAATTACCTAATTTAGATATTATTATTTTAACTTCTTTTGATGATGCAGATAAAATTTTTAATGCTTTAAAAGCGGGGGCAGTATCTTATTTAACGAAGAAAACACCTTTACCCAAAATCAGAGACGTTGTGATTACAGTTTCGCGTGGAGGTTCATACATGTCTCCCGAAATCGCGCGTAAAGTAGTTGGCTATTTCAATCCTTCTCCTCAGGTCAGGGAACGACTTACGCCGCGTCAGAATGATATTGTCGATGGACTGGTAAAAGGATTAAGTTATCAGAAAATAGCCGACCATTTATATATTTCCGTAGAAACGGTACGCGACCACATTAAAAAAATCTACCGCAAGCTACAAGTCAACAGCAAAGCAGAGGTTATTCGGCTGCGCATGGAAGGACGCTTGTAAGGCGATAGATTAGTAGCATGATTAAATACAATAGACTTGACTACACACACATTTGTGCCAACTTTTTTTAGTAAAAGTGCGATGCTGATTTGCAGTATATTTCTACTGCCGCTTACCCTTTTTTCCCAAATGAATCGGATTCAAGAGGAGATTTATACCGTGAACGATGGGCTCGCCAATCGGTATATTACTTGCTTAGCACTCGATGATCGTGGGTTAATTTGGATTGGTACAGAAGGTGGGCTCAATGTGTTCAATGGATATGACTTTGTATTATTTAATGCCCAGCAACCATCTGATTATCAGCTATCTGCGACTTTTATTCATAGTATTCAACGGGGAGCTGATCAACGTCTCATTATTACCTACCGCGATAATTTAAGTAATATTGACCTGATCGATCCGATTAGCTACGCAATCGAGTCTATCCAACTCAATCCTGATTTTGGTATCAAAGGTCAACCAATAAGCATTCGTCCAAATAGTGCAGGGGAATTGTATGTATTGAGTACTTACAATGATGAATCGTTGGTATTGCAGCAGTGGAAAAATGACCAACACCGCTTTGCTATTATTAAAGAAATTCCCATCCCATCCTCCTTACAGCGACTACCTGTCAATTTTTATGTTTCC
>JBGCES010000063.1:0-6301 GCA_045106545.1 Saprospiraceae bacterium | reverse complement strand
TTGCCGATTTACACTTAGGCAAAGCGGCGCACTTTCGTAAAAATGGACTCGCTGCGCCTGCTGTGATTTTACAAAAAAATCTAGAAAATTTGCAAGTGCTGATTGATACCTTTGCGCCTCAGCGGTTACTATTTTTGGGTGATTTATTTCATAGTACGGTCAATCACGTATGGCAACGATTTGTGGAATTTATGCGCGCGTATCAGGATGTACAATTTGATTTGGTGCAGGGCAATCACGATATTCTGCCACCCGAATTGTACGCAGAGGCGCAGTTGCGGGTTTATACCGAGCCGTTGGTGATTGAATCCTTTGTCTTTTCGCATTATCCGTTGGAAGAAGTGCCAGCAGGTTTATACAATTTTTATGGACATATTCATCCAGGCGTGAAGTTGCAAGGTTATGGTAAGCAGTCGCTACGGCTACCTTGTTTTCATTTTGGGGCAACGCAGGCGGTATTACCTGCGTTTGGGGCGTTTACGGGTTTGGCAATGATGTCGGTGGTGAAAGGAGATCGGGTGTTTGTGATTGCGGAAGGACAAGTACTTTCGGTTTAACACAGTTCCGATCTAAGCCGTTGTTCCCCAATCTAAAAAAGACCAATCGTCGGTCGTTTCAATTAAGTATTGACGGCTATTCCAGCGATTGACAAAGCTGATTACGGAAATGATATTTTGCGGATTGAAACGAGGTATTGATTCCGTTGGCGTATGATTCCTTTGCCATACAAACGCAGGCAAGTTATTAACCATATTCGTTATTTCATGATAGTTTTTCAAAAAATCATCCGCTGCCATTTCCTTTCCATCAAGCTGCTGTAAATATCCTTCGCTGATAATAAAATCAAGAAAATTACTCAGCGGTAGCGTCCATTTTTCTACGGCATTCCAACCTTCGTTTTCATAGCAATTGCGTTGTAATAAATAAAGCAGTCCTTCTTCCCAATCATTTATTTCTGACTTACGCATTTGAGTAATCGTTATCGTTCCGATACCTTCATTCGTACTGCTAAACTCATAGTAAACTGCCTTTCGCCATTTCTCGTTTTGTAAGTAAATAGGCTTTAAGTTGCTGTTGAAATTCATCATTTAAGTAAATTAACATCTGCTTTTCTAAAAAGTAACCGTAGTTACTCTATTGCCAGAATTAAAAATACAAATAAGTAAACACGCAGAAGGATTTAAAATTTTATTGATTAATTTTTTAATAATATTATCTTTAGGATGCTTTTTTTAAAGTATAATATCACATCCTACTTTTCTATTTAAATAATTGAAAATCAACACGCTAATGAATGCCTTAGATTACATCATCATCGCCGTTTACATCATTGGTTTTCTGATGCTCGGTCGCATTTTCAAAGATTCCAAATCGGGTGAAGACTACTTCCTCGGCGGCAAAAGTTTTGGCTGGGCTTCCTTGTCTTTGAGTACAATTGCTACGCAACTTTCAGCGATTAGTTTTATCTCCGCGCCTGCCTTTGTCGGCTTGAAAGAAGGCGGCGGTATGATTTGGCTAACTTATGAATTTGCCGTGCCATTGGCGATGTTGTTTTTGATGGCGTATTTGATTCCGCCGATGTACAATGCAGGTATCGTCAGTGTTTATGGCTATTTAGAAAAGCGATTTAGTACTTCTACGCGCGTGTTGCTAAGTGGCGTTTTTCAAATCAGCCGCGCTTTTGCGACGAGTGTGATGGTTTATACGGTCGCGCTGATTTTGACCAGTGTGATGAATATTCCGATGTGGCAAACCATTCTAATTATTGGCGTCGTCACCTTGATTTATTCCTATCAAGGTGGTATGAAAGCGGTCGTTTATGGCGATGTAATTCAGATGATTATTCTCTTTGCGGGCATTATTATTTGTTTAGGAACGGGGCTGTACTATCTCGGTGGTTGGGACAATTTCATTGCGACCTTAGATAGCGATCGATTGACCGCCGTTAATTTTAGTTCGATGGGACTCGAAAAGGGCGATGAATTTGGCTTTTGGCCCATGCTGATTGGCGGTTTCTTTTTATATACTTCTTATTACGGAACGGATCAAAGTCAGGCGCAACGCCTCTTTGCAGCGCAGGATTTAGGTACGGTTAAAAAAACGTTATTGAGTAATGGTCTGATGCGTTTTCCAATCACGTTTATTTACTGTGTGATGGGCTTAGTTATTGGCGCATTGGTCGCTACGCAACCCGATTTTCGGGCGATGATTCCTGCGGACAAACCCGATTTAATGATTCCCATTTACATCCGCGAATACTTGCCCAATGGCGTAATTGGCATTTTGATGGTCGCTATTTTTTCGGCAGCGATGTCTTCTTTGAGTTCGGGGGTGAACTCGCTGAGTGCTGCCACGGTAGAGGATTTTTTCAATCGCGATAAGCAATTGAGCAATGAAAAGTATATGCGTTACAGCAAATTAGCAACGTTATTTTGGGGCGCAGTTTGTATCATTCTCGCTTTCTTTACGGGCGATATTGCCAAGACGGTCATTGAAGCGATTAATAAAGTCGGTTCGGTATTCTACGGACCAATTCTCGCTACTTTTATTGCCGCGATTGGCATTAAACGCATCAACGCGACGGGCGCAAATATCGGGATCATCGCGGGCGTAGCAGTGAACGTTTATTTGTGGTTGTTCGTTCCCGAAGTCTTTTGGTTTTGGTGGAATGCAGTAGGTGCAGTCGTGACTTTAGTGGCGGGTTATGTGTGTAGTTTATTCATTGGAAATGATACGCAAAAAGAAGTAGTGGAATTTGATTTCAAATGGAATTTAGATGCGACGAAGACAACGGTTTTAATTGGGTTTTTCATATTAATTGTTCTATTTAGTATGAATGTTGATTCCATTTTTTCCTAATTACCCCCGTAGAGACGTTTGAAAAAACGTCTAATGAACGGATAGCAATCTTTATTTAGAAGTTTTTTCAAACGTCACTACGTACATATTTTTTTCACGATGAATATATTAATCGCTCCCGATAAGTTCAAAGGTTCTCTTTCCGCGCAAGCGGTCTGCACAGCTTTACAAAAAGGCTTACAATCAGCACGTTCTGATATTGAAATCACCACCAAGCCCCTAGCCGACGGTGGCGATGGATCGCTCGCCGTTTTAGATCATTATTTGAATTTAAAAACCATCGAACGCAGCGTTTACGATCCGCTGATGCGCTCCATTACTGCGCATTATAAATTTGATTTGAAAACAAAAACTGCTTATATCGAAATGTCCGCTGCATCAGGTTTGGTGTTATTAAAAGAGGAAGAACGTAATCCATTAAAAACAACGACTTACGGAACGGGAGAATTGATACAAGATGCAATAGAACAGGGCGCAGAAACTATTTATTTATTCATTGGCGGCAGTGCGACCAACGATGGCGGAATCGGGATTGCAAATGCATTAGGCTATGAATTTTATGATAAAAACGACAAACTTATACCTCCAACCGCAGAGTTTTTAAATCGACTTTCTTATATTGAAAATGATAATGTGATTAATATAGAGCAAATTGACATTAAGGTTATTTGCGATGTCAATAATCCATTTTTTGGAGAAAATGGGGCTGCCTATGTATATGCTCGTCAAAAAGGAGCACATTCCGATATTATGATTTTGTTTTTAGATCATGTGTTAAAACATTTAGCTAAGGTACTAGTCCAACAAGGTTACCCTGAAATCAGCAACATACCTGGCGCAGGCGCAGCGGGAGGAGTTGGCGGAGGAATGATGGCTTTTTTTGACGCGACACTCCTATCAGGTATTCAAATGTTTATCGAATTAACGAAACTAGAAAAAGCGATTGCAAATTGCGATTTAATCATCACGGGCGAAGGTAAATTGGATGCCCAAACCGCGCAAGGGAAAGTAATTAGTGGGGTTTGCGCTTTAGCAAAAAAGTATGATAAACCAGTAATTGCCGTTTGTGGTGCAGCGGATTTGATTGCAGTTAAGGAAATGAATTTGGAGCAAGTTTATACGGTCTTGGAACGTTCTAATTCGGTAGAGGATGCTATGGAAAATGCTGCTGATAAGTTGGTTTTGATTGGAAAAACGATTGCTCAGAGAGTAACCAGTAATTAGGCTTGTACAAAGTTTTGCAAAAGACACAGTTTTTGACGCAGATAAACGCAGATTTTTTCCGTAATGAAACGGAAAAAATCATAGAAAATCAGCGTCAAATAAAAACTTTGTACAGTCCTAATCAGTAATCAGTAATCAGTAATCAGTAATCAGTAATCAGTAAAATAGTGGATTTATCATTCATACTTTACTCCTATCATGATTATTTACTTTTGTTTTCAACAAGTCTAATTCACATAAAACCTAAGCTGATGTAGATCGCTCCTCACATACGGATTGCGACTACCAACTCAAAAACTACCACCTTCTCCCTCTCCTCTTTCCATCCATTGCAGCATATTACTAACCAATAATCCATGAATAATTATGGACAACAAAATGGTAATATTGATCACCAGCCATACGTCATCAATTCCTGTGAAATTTTCAATTTTATTATGCGCATACGCTAAATAGTACAGCGAACCAATTCCTCGAATACCGAAAAAACTAAGAATAAATTTCTTCCTAAAACTGAGTTGACAAGTCGAAAAAGCCAGTATGCCTGATAGTGGACGAATAACAAAAATCAGTAGCAAAGCGATGGCTATGTGCTGCCACTGAATACCGTTTAATCCATTCAACGCTAATACCCCTCCAAAGAAAATCAGAAAGAGTCCCAGAATCGCCTGTTCCAATTGATCAATACTCTGATAGGTCTTTTCGTGAATTTCATCCGATGAACGAAATTGTCTGGCAGTCACTGCTGCTACGAAAACCGCTAAAAATCCATAACCATGTACGATTTCTGTTAAAGAATACGTAATCAAAGTAGCCGCAATCACGAAAATCCCTTCCTTTACTTCCGAGTCAAATTTCTTTGCTAAATGTTCCTTCATATAAAAAAAGAGCCGCGAAATAGAGTATCCTAATGCAACCCCAACTGCTAGTCCGACTGCTATTTTTAGAAAAAATTCATAACCCAACCAACTCCAAAAAACCTCAGAATTTACTCCTTCTTTTTGAAAATTAATAGCTAACCAAACAAAAGGAAACGCTAATCCATCATTGAGTCCTGCTTCTAATGACAAGCCAAATCTTACTGCATCTTCCTTTCCTTCATTGGGCGGCCCGACCTGAACATTACCCGCCAAAACGGGATCAGTAGGTGCTAAAACCGAACCCAATAATATCGCCGCTGCAATGGGTAATCCCAATAAATAATAGCCTGATAGCGCAACTAAAGTAATCGTAATGGGCATGGCAATTCCCAGCAAATACCAGCCGATTTGCCAATTGCTGATACTCGGTCGGCGATCAATCTTGATTCCAATCGCAGTCAGCGAAACTATCACAATAAACTCGGATAGGTATTCCAATAAACTACGATCAAAAACACTAGTCTCAGGGTTGATGAACGGAAGTTCAAGCGGTAACTTGAAAATCAAAAAACCAAAAGCCACGAAAATTAAAGGAACTGTAATAATGCTTCGTTTGAGTACGGCAGGTAGGATAAACATCCCCAGCAGGGCAATACCCGTGACTAATAAAAGTGTGATGTGAGTGGTCATTAATAGCAAAAGGAAACAATTGATTAGGTCAAAAAATAAATAGCTACATGAATTTGTTCTAAAACGACAACTTACGTGAAACGTTCATTCTTGCCTCAATTGGTTATTTTATCTTTTTGTCGTAAATTACGAGTCCGTTTATTTAGGCGGAATTTCATACTTTTACTAAAACAACTATTTATGCGATATCTAAACACCTTTATCTCGTTAATCCTTTTCCTTTTACCCTTCACCCTTTCTGCACAAACAAGTTTTCAAAAACAAATGCAGACGGAGTTCATTATGGTCGAAAACGGCGGTACGATTGAAATTCCGGCAGGAAATTATCAAATGAATGCCAGCTTGTGGTTGGATGGAAAAGAAGATATTACGATTAAAGGTGCAGGTTTGAAAAAGACAATTTTATCGTTTAAAAAACAAACCGAAGGTGCGGAGGGTATTAAAATTACCAATTCTAAAAACATCCGTCTCGAAGGTTTGACCTTAGAAGATACAAAAGGAGATGCCGTAAAAACGCAAGATGTGGATGGCATGGCATTCGTGGAAGTTGCCACTATTTGGACGGGCAAAGCGAAAGCGACCAATGGTGCATACGGGCTTTATCCTGTACAATGTCAAAATGTGCTGATTGACAAATGTGAAGCGGTAGGTGCGTCCGATGCAGGAAT
>JBGCES010000629.1:0-2270 GCA_045106545.1 Saprospiraceae bacterium | reverse complement strand
GCGTATTTGTTTGTTCATTAAAATTATAATTTTGACTATTGTAATCAAATGTTTCTGAATTGAAAAGTGTGGGCGGGCTAAAACGGCGGCTATAAATTCACGAAGAGGCTAGCCGCGTTTCTCGGTGCAATTCATCGTGGTAATTTGTCCGATTATTATCATCATCCAGCACATCATAGAAGAAATCAATTTCGCGTCCCATCAACGCGACAGCGGCTTTGAAAAACGATTGTTTATTAATCAAATGCGTGTAAGTCACACCGATCGCGCCCATATTTCCATCACGAATACGGTCTTCAAAATGACTTGAACGGGTTGGATCGCGTTGCTCAGGATCATCCACAGGCTGATAATGTTCGCGGCTTAAACCACCGATGCCAAATACCGTAAACTTGTTTTTGGCGTTGCCATCAAAAGCGAGATTAAACGACAGATCTTGAAAATCATTCGTAACGCGTTCACCGACTAAGTAAACGCCCAGATTAGTAAGAATTCCTAAAGTAGAGTAGCGGTAATTGACTAAATAAGAAGAAGAATCGCGCTTAATCGGTCCTTCTGTAGAAAGATCAATTCCTACCACGCCCAGGCGAAAACGATGCGCTCGTTCGCGTTTATTTCCTTTGCGGAAATGCACATCCATCACGCCCGAAATCGCATTGCCATACTCTGCTGGCATCCCGCCTGTGGAGAAATCGGAACGACTCAACAACTGTGAACTAAAGACCGTCACTCCGCCACCCGACGTACCTGGACGCGCGAAGTGATTCGGATTCGGAATATCAATACCCTCTAATCGCCACAGCATTCCAAAAGGCGAATTTCCACGAATCACAATATCATTTTCATTATCATCGCCCCCTTGAGCCACACCTGGATAAGCTAACGCCAATCGCCCTGGATCGTTGACACTCGCTGCAATTCGATCGGTTTCTTCTGCCGAAAAAGAGCGCGTACTCACTACTGCTAATTCATTGACAGGACTATTCACTTTACCCGCTGCGGTAACGACCACTTCGTCGATCTCCAAGCCTTCAGAGAGTTCAATTTCCATAAAAATGGGCTTAGTAGAACGGACAATTATTGCCTCACTTTGATAATCTTGATAACCGATATAGGAGCAATTCAAGGTCTGTCGTCCGACGGGAACAGTCGGAATAGAAAACATTCCATCAGCATCAGTGGTAGTGCCGAGTTGAGCGTTATTACTGACCATTATGTTGGCGCCGATGATGGGCTGTTGGGTGATTTTATCGAGGACTACGCCGCTAATCGTTTGGGTCGTTTGTGCAAAAAGTAGGCATGGGAAGAGTAGGAAGGTTAGGTACAATAGTTGATTCTTCATGTTTTTCGTTTGTTGGTCAAGCCAAAAGCTAATCTTTTGATAAAGATAAAATTTTAGTTGAACAAACATAGAAGAGGTAAAACGCTGTTTCAATTTCTCGCTGATAGCTCTTTCTCTTCGGTTCACAAACATTTAAAACTAACGAATCATAACTTTCATGTAACACCGTCTACCCACTTTCTAAACTCCGCCGTTTTAGGGCCACTGGTTTTTAACTTCGCTTGGTCATTTTTCATTACGACCACTAGACGATTGCCAAAATAAGCTTCCATTTTTTCAATAAAATTAATATTGACAATTTCGCTGCGATTGATGCGAAAAAAGACTAGCGGATCGAGTAAGTCAACCAAGTCAGATAAGCGAAAATTGATAACGTGGCGTTTGTTTTTGGTATCTACTGCGAAGACTAGGTCGTCACTGGCAGTGAAGTAGGCGATATCTTCTGTACGCAATAGAAAAATACCCGAACTTTTTTTAATCGTAAACCGCTTGCGGTACTCCTTCTGTGAGCTAGTAAGTGCTGCTTTGAGTTCGCCAATAAGATTGGCATTAAGTACATTATTTGCTTCTGCACGAAATAATTTGAGGTACTTTTCGAGTGCTTTCTCTAATTCTTCTTCTGAAAATGGCTTCAATAAATAAGCAATGCCATTTGTTTGAAACGCTTCCAGTAAATATTGGTCGTAGGCGGTAATAAAAATGATCGGTGACTGCACTTCAAATTGTTCGTATAGCTTGAACACCTTTCCATCCAATAACTCAATATCCGATAGAATCAAATCAGGTTTTGGTTGCGTCACGAGGTATTGCAAACCTTGCTGGACGCTTTGTACCCATTTTATTTCTAGTTCTGGACCGAAATAGTCGTAGAGCAATTGCAGCAGTTTTTGGGCTGCGAGTTTTTCGTCTTCTAATAGCAAAATTTTCA